>JAJYKG010000211.1 GCA_021788795.1 Thermoplasmata archaeon
CGCGCGGCTCCTCGAGGAACTCCAGGGGCTGGGCTGACCCGTGCTGCGAAAAACGGTTATATAAGCCACGGGACTTCCGAGCGCAGTTGGGGGTACGAGCCTGCCCAAGTACGTGTACCTGTTCGAGGAGGGCGACGCTTCGATGCGGGACTTGCTCGGAGGAAAGGGAGCGGGTCTGGCCGAGATGACCCGTCTGGGCCTCCCGGTGCCGCCCGGCTTCACGATCACGACGAAGGCGTGCAACGCCTACAGCAAGAGCGAGCGCTTCCCGCCGGGCCTGCTCCAGCAGGTGGAGGATGCCCTCGCGAAGGTCGAGGCGAAGTCGGGCAAGCGGTTCGGTGACGCCTCCAACCCACTCCTCGTCTCCGTCCGCAGCGGCGCGAAGTTCTCCATGCCGGGGATGATGGACACCGTGCTGAACGTCGGCCTCAACGACGAGACGGTCCACGCCCTTGCCTCCCTCTCCGGGAACGAGCGGTGGGCGTGGGACTCGTACCGCCGACTGCTCAGCATGTTCGGCCGGATCGTCAAGGACATCGACGCGCACAAGTTCGAGGCCATCCTCGAGCGGTACAAGGAGACGACCGCAGGCAAGAAGGACACGGACCTGAGCGCGGACATGCTCAAGGCCATCGTCGGGGAGTACAAGGCCCTCTACCGCTCCGAGCTCCACGAGGAGTTCCCGCAGAAGCCGAAAGACCAGCTCCGCGAGGCCGTCGGCGCGGTCTTCCGATCGTGGAACGGCAAGCGCGCGGTGGACTACCGCAACTTCAACAAGATCCCGCACAACCTCGGCACCGCGGCGAACGTCCAGACGATGGTCTTCGGGAACATGGGCCTCGACTCCGGGACGGGCGTCGCCTTCACCCGCAACCCGAGCACGGGCGAGAAGGTGCTGTACGGCGAATACCTGGAGAGTGCCCAGGGCGAGGACGTGGTCGCGGGCATCCGCACGCCGCTCAAGATCGCGGACCTGAAAGAGAAGCTCCCCGCGGTCTACGAGAGGTTCTCCAGCGTGGCCCAGCTCCTCGAGAAGCACTACCGCGACGTCCAGGACGTCGAATTCACCGTGGAGCGTGGGACGCTGTTCATGCTCCAGACGCGGACGGGGAAGCGCACGGCGCAGGCCGCGGTGAAGATCGCGGTCGACATGGTGGGCGAAGGCTTGATCACGAAGGAGGAGGCGCTCCTCCGCGTGGAGCCCTTCCATGTCATCCAGCTCCTGCTCCCGCGGTTCGACGAGGAGGCCAAGAGGGCCGCGGCCAAGGAGGGCCGCTACCTGGCGAAGGGGCTGAACGCCTCCCCCGGCGCCGCGACGGGCTACGTGTCCTTGGACCCGGACGAGGCGGAGCACCTCGGCCGCGACGAGAAGAAGTCCGTGATCCTGGTGCGGACGGAGACCTCCCCGGACGACGTCCACGGCATGCTCCATGCCAAGGGGATCCTGACGGCCCACGGCGGGGCGACGAGCCACGCCGCGGTCGTCGCCCGCGGCCTGGGCCTCCCGTGCGTCGCGGGCTGCGAGGCCCTCCGCATCGACTACCAGACCGCGCAGTTCCGGGTCGGGGACAAGGTCGTCCACCGCGGGGACTTCATCTCCATCGACGGCACCACGGGCGAGGTCTTCGAGGGCCCCATCCGCACGATCGACCCAGATTTCGAGCGAGAAGTGGACTTGAAGACGCTGCTCTCCTGGGCCGACGGGGCCCGACGGCTCCAGGTGTGGGCGAACGCCGACTACCCGCGGGACGCCCAGCGCGCGCGGAAGTTCGGCGCCCAGGGCATCGGCCTCTGCCGGACGGAGCACATGTTCTTCGAGACGGACCGGCTGCCCATCGTCCACGAGATGATCCTCGCGGCGCCGGAGTACCGGCGGACGAACGGGCAGGCGCGTGGCCTCCGGGCCGAGCTGGAGTCCGCGAAGGAGGAGAAGAAGGCGGACCTCTCGAACAAGCTTGCTTCTCTCGAGCCGGCTCTGGAGGATCTCTCCCGCAGGTACCTCGGCTCCCTGGAGAAGCTCGGGTGCCTCCAGAAGGAGGACTTCGTGGGCATCCTCCGCGCGATGGCCGGGCTCCCCGTGATCATCCGCCTCATCGACCCGCCCCTCCACGAGTTCCTGCCCAGCTACGACACGCTCCTCGTCGAGATGACGAAACTCCGCCTCGGCCGCGGGAATCCGGCGCCGCTGAAATCCACCGCGGCCTCGCCGGAGGACCGGGAGTTCGTCGAGGAGATCGAGAAGGCCGGCGGCGGGGACCTGGCCAAGGGGATCGAGGTCCTGCTGCCCCAGAAGGAGCGCCTCCTTGCGGCGGTCGCCGCGATGAAGGAGGCGAACCCCATGCTCGGCCTTCGTGGCTGCCGCCTCGGCATCATGTACCCGGAGATCACGGAGATGCAGGTCCGGGCGATCTTCGAGGCCGCCTGCCAGCTGAAGAAGGAGGGCGTGGACGTCCACCCGGAGATCATGATCCCCCTCGTGGGCCACGTGCACGAGCTCCAAGACCAGCGCGCCGCCCTCGAGGCGGAGGCGAAGAAGGTCATGGACCGCGAGGGCGTGGCCGTGGACTACAAGTTCGGGACGATGATCGAGGTCCCGAGGGCCGCCCTAACGGCCGATGAGATCGCGGCATACGCGGAGTTCTTCTCCTTCGGGACGAACGACCTCACGCAGACGACGTTCGGCTACAGCCGGGACGACGCGGAGGGCAAGTTCCTCCTGCAGTACGTGGAGAGCAAGATCCTGCCCTTCAACCCCTTCCAGACGATCGACCGGGAGGGGGTCGGGCAGCTCATGCGCGGCTGCGTCCAGAAGGGCCGCAAAGTCCGGCCCACGCTCGAGGTCGGGATCTGCGGCGAGCACGGCGGCGATCCGCAGAGCATTGAGCTCTGCGAGGAGATCGGGCTGAACTACGTGTCCTGCTCGCCCTTCCGCGTCCCGGTGGCGCGGCTCGCCGCGGCCCACGCGAAGCTCCACGGGACCACCTCAATGGCCAAGGACCGCTGACCCGGAGCCTGTCATGGCGGCCGCCGAGTTGCCGTTGACCTTCTTCGCCGTCATGGCCGTCTCCGCGTTCGCCATCCCGCTCGCGTTCGTCTGGTGGGTGCGGAACACGCCCCGCTACGGCCGTGAGCCGATGCGTGTGGTCCTGCACGTCTTCGGGTGGGGCGCGTTCGTGAGCGTGGTCATCGCCCTCATCCTCGAGCTGCTCCTCACCTCCGCCGCGATGGAGATCGGGCCGCTCTACCGGTACCTCGCGACGCACTTCGCGATGCAACCCTCGGACGTGTTCGGCTTCCTCATCGCCGCGCCCTTCGTGGAGGAGGCCGCGAAGGGCCTGGGGGCGAGGACGGCCCGCCTCTCCATGCACACGCCGACGGACGGCCTGGTGTACGGCGCCGCGGCGGGGCTCGGGTTCAGCGCCATGGAGAACCTCCTGTACGGCCTCACCGCCTGGGTGACCCTGAGCCAGCAGGGCCTGAATCCCACTGCCTCGCTCCTCGTGATCGTCTTCCGGTCTTTCTCCTCGTCCCTCCTCCACGGGAGCGCGACCGCGGTCACCGGGTACGGGATCGCGAAGGCCTGGCTGTACCGCAGGCAATACGCGTACTTGCCGTTCTACCTCATCGCCGTCGTCATGCACGCGGCGTTCAACTTCACAGTGAACCTGTCCACCCTCTATCCCGGCTCCCTTGGCGGACTGATTGATTACGTCGGGTTCATCGCCGCGGTCGCCTTTGCGGTCGCAGCGATCACGGTCGTCCGGTTCAAGCTGGCCGTGCGGCGGCCAGCCGCTGCGAGGTAGGATCCCATGGCCCACACCTTGGACGTCGATGGCAAGACGCTGACCGTGTCGAAGATCGTGTGCATGGCGAGGAACTACGCGGAACACGCGAAGGAGCTGGGGCACGCGCTCCCGAAGGAGCCCGTGTACTTCCTCAAGCCGCCCTCGTGCCTCATGCCCGGCGGCGGGGAGATCCGCATCCCGACGGATGCCGGCCGGATCGACGTGGAGACGGAGCTCGCGGTGCTCGTCGGGGGGACGGGCGTGGACGTCACGCCCGCGGAGGCAGCGAAGCTGGTCGCGGGGT
>JAJYKG010000008.1 GCA_021788795.1 Thermoplasmata archaeon
CACGTCGAGGCGGCGCGCGAGCATCGCCAGCTCCCGCGGGGCGAGCGCCCCGGGCGTGGTCGTGGCGACCACGCGGCCTCCGTGCAGGGCCGCGAGGTCCGACGCGTCCTTCACGAAGGCGAGCACGGCGGGGAAGCCCGCCAGGAGGGCGATCTGGTCGAGCCCCGTCAAGACGACGGCCCCGCCCGGGGCGGAGGCCAGGAAGGCGGAGACCACGCGCCGCGCCTCCGTGTCCAGGGCGGCGGGCCGAGAGCATGGGACCCCCGCCTCCGGATGCTCCGTGATCCACAGGACGTCGAACGCGTCGCCGAACCGGCGGCGGATCTTCGAGGGGTGGTCCGTCGCCACGAGGAGCCCGCGCGCCACGCCCACGGCGGAGAGCGCGAGGGGCGCGTCCGCCGCCGACCGATAGAGGAGCGCGTTGCCGCGGCCCGGGGGAGACACGCCGTTCGCCGCCTCCGCGACCTCGAGGACGTGGTCGACGCATCCCGACAGGAGGGCGACCTGCTCCGGGGACAGGGTCCCGCGGCCCGCGGTCGCGATGACCGTGCCGTTCGACGCGCTGGCCTGGTTCGCGACGCGCTTGACGAACCGCGCGACCGCCTCGAAGCCGACCATCGCCGCCAGGTAGTCGAGGTCGTCGAGGAGGACCGCGGTGCCCGCGTTCTCCCGGAGGAACTTCATCACGGTGTGGAGGAGCTCGAAGTCGAGGGCCTCGGCCCGCACGGTGCGGCCCTCGGACGTGACCCGCGTGATCCAGAGCACCGGCGTGCGCTCCAGGCCGAAGTGGTCCGCGACCAGGGAGGGAGCGAGTCCCGTGACGCAGAGGCCCGGGGTCGTCGACACGATCTCCCGGAACGCCCCCATCCCCGCCGCGCGTCCGGGTTCGAGCACGAGGTAGTTGAGGCCGCGCGAGAGGGGATGTCTCGCGCGGGAGGATGCGGGGGGCTCGGTGACGGGCTCGATGGCCAGGTAGCGGTAGCGCGCGATCGCGAAGGCGAGGAAGATGGACCAGACGAGCGTGTACACGGACCCGAGACCGAGGCGGGTGTCGAATCCGTCGAGGAGGGGCCAGAAGATCTCGGTCACGCCCGCGGGGATCGATCCGAGGAGCAGCCCGAGCACGACCACGCCCTGCATCCTCCGGAGCGGGCTCCCGCGGACGCGCCACCAGTTCTCGACGAACAGCGCGACGCTGACGTAGAACCAGGCGGCGTAGAGGAGCGCGAGGGGCAGGTACTCGCTCCCGGTCGCCGCGCTCGGGCCGAAGAACCCCTGCGCCACCCCGGAGATGAGGGCGTCCGTCCCGAAGATCAGGTAGGCCCAGCCGAACAGCGGGGCGTACACGAGGACGAGGTACCTGCGGCGGAACCAGGGGCGCGTCTCCGGGTAGGTGAGGGCGAGCTGCATGAGGGCCGCGGGGACCGCGCTGATCCCGAGCCACACCCCCTGGATGAAGGGGTAGACCGCGCTCGCGGGAGCCCCCGCGGGCACGGCCCGTTCGATGCCCTCGCAGAGGTCCCACCAGACGAAGGCCATCATGAGGGCGAAGAAGGCGCGGTTCGCGAGGCGGCGCGGGTTCGTCCCCATGACGTAGACCGCGAGGTACGCGCTCACGGCGAGGGCCGCGAGGGAGAGCGAGGTCCCGAGCAGGTTCAGGCTCCCACCGGCCCCGCGGGATCACTCCGAGACGATCTCGAACGCCCCGCCCTCGACGATGAGCGGGTAGTAGTCGAGGTCATGGTCCACGCCTCGCATCTTCACCACGCCGATGTACCGCCGGACGGAGGTGCTCATCCCGATGTCGATCTCCCGCATCCGGAGGTGGACGATCGTGTCGGCGAGGAACTCCTCCACCCCGTGGTGGGCCATGCGGACGGAGTCCCGCCCCATCTCCGAGACGAGGAACGTGGTCGCGTTCAGCTCGCGGAGCTCCTCGAAGAAGTGGAAGACCTCGTTGCGCGGGTTCTCCATGGGCGTGAGGGCGTAGAGCGCGTCGAGGCTGTCGATCGCGAGGAGGTCGCAGCCGATCTCCTCCTTGTAGCGGCCCAGCTGGCGCCGCAATCCCAGGAGCCACTGGGGCTGCTCGCGGAGGTCCTCGATCTCCCGCCGCAGGGACCGCACGTCGATGATGTGGACGCCCTTCGCCCCGTCGGGGCTCATGCCCAGGGAGGCCATCTGGGCGGCGAGGGATGCGCGGCTCTGCTCCATGGACAGGTAGAGGCTCGCGGCGCCCCGCTCCTTGGCTTCCTGGTACAGGATGCGGTAGGCGAACGTCGACTTCAGGGAGCCCGGCGGTCCGGCGACCAGGACGATGTGCCCGCGGGGGATGCCGCCGTCCAGGCGCTCGTCGAGCCCGGCGACGCGCGTGGATACTCTGGCGTCTACGGACACTGGCTCGGACGTGGAACCCTCACTCCCCGGCCCTGCGCGACCTTAGCACGGCCATCGATGCCTTCGGATAAAAACGTTCGGGCTGGCTGCGCGACCGGGGCGAAACGGAAAAGAGTCGCCCCGGCAGGGCCGGTGAACGACAAGCCGCGCACTTGGCGCCATCGACGTCATAGCCGCCGATGCCGGTTCCCGGCCATGAAGAAGGCCGGAAGCAAGGAGATCGACCAAGCGTCCGCCGCATGCCTCGCGGGGCCAATCGATGGAGACGGGTGGATCGGAGTCTGCCGTCGGAGCACCCATCGAACCCGCAGCGGCCCCTCCTACGATGCCGAGTTCGACACATCCAGTATCGACTCCAAGTTCATCGGATCGGTTCGGTCGATCATTGGTGCTGGGTGTTGGGTGCAAGAGAACCGAGGTTTCAAATCCTATCGGCCAATCTACCACCTGCAACTCAGTCCTAACGTGCTCCCATGGCTCCTACCGCTGCCGATGCCGCACCTCGAGCTGAAACGGCCACCAGCGGAGACGGTCCTGAAGCACCTTGGGACCCTGGTGAACGGACAGCACGGACAATCTCCGGCGTCGGAGAACGCACATAGAACCACGAGGAAGTTGAACCAAAGAGGCAGGGGGTCTTTAGGTGCCGGGTACCGTTGTTATCGGAGGCCAATTCGGGGACGAAGGCAAGGGGAAGATCATCGACTTCCTCGGGGACCGCGCGGACGTCGTCGTGCGGTTCCAGGGCGGAGCGAACGCGGGGCACACCGTGCAGGTGGGGGAGGACCTCTACGCCTTCCACCTCCTGCCCTCGGGGATCCTGCGGCCTCGGACGCTCAACGTCATCGCGAACGGCGTCGTCATCGAGCCGGGGCAGCTCCTCAAGGAGATCGAGGAGGTCCAGGCCCGCGGGCACGCCGTGAAGAACCTCCGGATCAGCGACCGCGCCCACGTCGTCATGCCGTACCACAAGCTCCTCGACGGCCTCGAGGAGACCCTCAAGGGCAACCTGGCCTCGGGCAGCACGCGGCGCGGGATCGCGCCCGTCTTCGAGGACAAGGTGGGCAAGTGGGGCCTCCGCATGTGCGACCTCGTGGACCCGGAGGTCCTGAGGGAGAAGCTCGCGACCGTGGTCCCCGTCAAGCAGCGGATCGTCGCCGCGTACGGCGGGACGGAGACGCTGGACGCCGAAGCGCTGTTCAAGGAGTACGCCGGATACGGCGAGAAGCTCGCGCCCTACGTCACGGACACGTCCGTGCTCCTCGACGCCCAGCTGCGGCGCCGCAGGCGCGTCCTGTTCGAGGGCGCGCAGGGCACCCACCTCTGCATCGACCACGGGATCTACCCGTACGGCACGTCGAGCAACTGCACCGCCGGGGCGGCGGCCACCGGGGCCGGCGTCTCGCCGCGGTACCTCGAGGAGATCCTCGGGGTGGCGAAGGCGTTCACGTCGCGCGTGGGGACGGGCCCCTTCCCGACGGAGCAGGAGGGCGAGGTGGCCACGCACCTCCGCGAGACCGGCGGAGGCGAGTACGGCACGACGACGCGCCGGCCGCGGCGCGTGGGCTGGGTCGACCTCGTCATGCTGCGCATGTCCGTCCGCGTGAACGGGCTCACGGGGCTGGCGGTCACCAAGCTCGACGTCCTCGGCGGACTGGGGAAGGTGCGGGCGTGCGTCGCCTACCGCGACGAGGGTCGGACGCTGAAGGATTTCCCCGCCTCCATGAAGGTCCTGTCCCGCGTCGAGCCCGTGTACCGCGACCTGAAGGGCTGGCCGGAGCTCCCGGAGGACGCGTGGATCGCCCTCGCGGCGAAGGGGAAGCGGGCCCTCCCGGAGCCGGTGAAGCGGTATCTGGCGTTCCTCGAGGCGCAGCTCCAGGTCCCCGTCAAGATCGCATCCGTGGGCCGGTCCCGCGCCGCCACGATGACCCTGGCCCGGTGAGGCGGCCGCGCGGTCACGGGCGCGCGAGGGACCCGAGTCGCTCGCGCATCTCGCACGCCTTGCACACGTCGTTCACGGTCGGCGCTCCGCACCGGGCGCACGCGCGCAAGGGCGCGGGCGGCCAAGTCGCGTGGAGGGCCGGCCGCAGCTCGTCGTAGCCGCGGACGATCGCGTGCCGCGTCCCGGGGCTGTCGGCCTCCAGGGAGTGCAGGATCTCCTTGAAGCGTCCGCGCTGGGCGCGCTCCGCGTAGGGGCAGTTCGCGTCGTGGAAGGGGATCTTCGCCAGGTAGGCGTAGAGGTAGACCTCCACTTCGGGGACGTTCCGCAGCGGCTGTAGGCGCGGGACGAGGCCGGGCTGGACGCCCTCGTGCGGGCCCAAGCGGGCGAGACGGTCGACATCGCCGCGCGCGACGTTCATGAGGATGGACTCCGCGGTGTCGTCGAGATTGAGGCCGGTGGCCAGGTAGTCCGCGCCGATCTCCTTCGCCTTCGCGTTGAGCGCGTTCCGGCGGAAGACGCCGCAGTAGCCGCAGGGGATCGCACCCGGGTCGACGCGGACGACGCGGTCCATCTCGAAGCCGACCGTCTCCTGGTACGAGATGACGTGGTGGGGCACGCCGAGCTTGGCGCAGAGCGCCCGCGCCGTCTCGAGGCTGGGGGGGCGGTAGGAGGCGATGCCCTCGTCCACCGTGATCGCCTCGAGGGAGACGTCGCGGCGCTCGCCGAGGTATCGGTGCAGGAGCACGAGGGCGGTCGAACTGTCCTTGCCTCCGGAGAGGCCGACCGCGATCTTCGTCGGCTCGCCGGAGAGTGTGAGCTCGCGGCGGACCTCCTGCTTCACGCGCCGCTCCACGTACTCCCGGAAGTGGCGGGAGCAGAGGTGCGCTCCGCTGTACCGGAGGAACGTCACGGAGGGCTCGGCGCAGCGGTCGCAGGGCACGCCCCGCGACAGGGCGGGACGGGTTCTTTACCCTTCAGGCCTCACCGGGGCGGGTACGCCGGCGGAGGAGGCATCATCGCGGGCGGCCACATCGACGGCTGGGGACTCCGGACGATCAGGTCGTAGGCCACGGCCACCAGGATCGGGATCCACGAGGCCGTGACCGCGGCGCCGATCGCGGTCGCCACGACCTCGACGGCCCAGTTGCCGCCGATGGAACCCATGAAGACGATCACGCCGTCGACGACCACGACCAGGATCCCGACGACGAGGACCGCGCCGAGGAGGGACCACTTGTGCCCCCGGGTGAGGGCCCAGCTCCGTCCCAGGCTGTCCACCGCGTGCTTCCCCTCGATCATGATCGTCGGGGCGTAGAGGCTCAGCGCCAGCCACAGGTAGATGACGAGGACGAAGACGAACGGCAGGGCGACGAGACCTCCGCAGACCAGGGCGAGGCCCCCCGCCGAGACCCCGCCCGCGACGAGCGCGAGCGCACCCACGGCCAGGAGCACGCCCCACAGCAGCACGACGCCGCTCGTGATGACCGTCACGAGCAGGTTCGCACCCATGATGCTCAGGACCCGCGAGAACCCTCGGCTCATCGAGGCCATGATGGGGACCGCCTCGCCGCGGTGCCGTCGGATGGCGAAGTCGGTGACCCCGCCGAGGACCGCGCTCCCGACGACCCATGCGATGAGGACGATCGCGACCTGATATGCGACGTACGCGGCGGCGTCCGAGAGGGAGGGCGTCGTCCCGCCGACGCCGAGGAAGCCCCCTGCCACATACGGCACCCCGTAGATGGCGAAGGCCGCGGCCACCGACAGGCCGCCGACGAGGAGCCCGAGGACCAGATACACGGCGAACAGGGGCGGGAAGTTCTCCGTCCAGACCCGGAACGTCCCGGAGAAGATGGTCGAGAAGTCCGCCCGCACGGGAGGCGCGTACGCCCCGTAGGGCGGGACGGTCGGCGGCGCGTACGGGGGCGGGTAACCCGCAGGGGCGCCCGCGGGCGGGGGCACCGGGGCACCCGGGGGTGGCGGCGCGACGGAGGGCGGTGCCGCGGCGGGGGGCAGCCGCGCGCCGCAGGTCACGCAGTAGAGCTGGCCGGCGACGAACGGCCGGCCGCAATTCGGGCAGGTTCCGGATGCGGACAGGGGGAATCCCTCCTGCGCCGCGGAGCGTCGGGCGGGGACTTGAGCCTTTCGAGGGGGCTCCGCGGCCTCCCGACGGTCCCGCGACCCGCGGGGCCCGCGTCGTGGGGCGGCGGCCCATGGGCGGAACTCGGCGGCCGTCGTGCCGACGGTTCGGAGGGGTGAGAAGGGCGGCCGTGCCCCTTATCCTCCGCACCGGGTACGCGCCGCGCATCCGGAGGGAACGCTATCGACATCAACCAAGTCGGCATCCTGCTCCTCGGCTCCGTCCTCGGCTGGTTCCTCCTGTTCGCCGTCCGGCGGTACAAGGTGCAGTGGGGGGCGTTCGCCACGTTCTTCGTGATCGGGTTCGGCGTGAGCCTGATCTCGTGGCTGTACGCGAAGGACCTCCTGGCGTACTACGGCATCGGGATCTTCCTGGGCTTCGTGACGAACCTGATCGTGCGGTTCGCGGGCGTCGCCGTGGGCGGGAAGCTCGGCGAGGGCCTCCTGGAGATCAGCGCCTTCCGCGCGGACGGGAAGTGAGACCGTGGCCCTCGAGGCCGTGCGCGCCGCGAAGGCCGCGCACGAGGGCAACCTGCTCGAGCGGGAGAACGTCCTCGGCGTGGCTGTGGGCCGCAAGGTCGTGGGCGGGAGGGAGACGGAGGAAGCGTGCATCGTCGTCTACGTGGACCACAAGGAGCCGGAGCGGGCCCTCCGCGGCCGGGACCTCGTGCCGAGGACCCTGGACGGCGTGCGCACGGACGTGGTCGCCACGGGACCCCTGCGCGCCCTCCCGCTCCTCGAGACGCTCGCGGTGAGCCACACCGCGCGCGTGCGCCCCGCGCCCGGGGGCGTGAGCATCGCCCACGAGAAGGTCACCGCCGGCACGCTCGGCGTGCTCGCCCATCGCACCTCCGGGGAGGCGGTGATCCTGTCCAACAACCACGTCCTCGCGAACAGCAACGCCGCGGAGAAGGGGGACGCCATCCTCCAACCCGGTCCGTACGACGGCGGCCGGCCGCAAGACGCCATCGCGAGGCTGGCCGACTTCGTCCCCGTCGCGTTCAACGAGCGGGAGCCGGACGGCCTGGGCCGCCTCCTGGAGCGGGCGCTCGGCGCCCTCCTCGCCCCTGTGGGCCTGGGGCTTCGGCGCCTGCCCTCGGGGAAGACCAACCTCGTGGACGCCGCGATCGCGACGCCCCTCGCCCCGGACCTCGTGGCCCCGGAGATCCTGGAGGTCGGGGCCGTGGCCGGGACGGCCGCGGCGGCCCTGGGCACGCGCGTGAAGAAGAGCGGGCGCACGACGGGCCTGACGCGCGGCAAGGTGACGGGGCTCGAGGCCACGGTCGAGGTGGACTATGGCGGCAAGTCCGCGGTCTTCCGCGGGCAGATCGTGAGCGACATCCTCTCCCGCGGCGGGGACAGCGGCTCCCTCGTCGTCGACGAGGGGAACCACGCGGTCGGCCTCCTCTTCGCCGGCAGCGAGACGACCACGATCCTCAACCCGATCGACGCGGTCCTAGCGGCCCTGCGGCTCCGGCTCTGAGCCGCCGCGGGCCCGCGCCGCGGGCTGCGGCGCCTCGTCCCGAGGCGACGGCCCCAGCAGACGGGCCAGGAGCTCCTCCGTGCCGATGAGGGCGTCTGGCTCGACGACGCGGCCATCGAGCTGTTCGCGGTTCCGCGCCTCGAACTCCCGGATCGCGTCCCGCATCCGTTCGTGGAGCCCCTCCGTCTCCTCGCCGCGGACGAGGACGGTGAGGAGGGACCGGTCCCCCGGCTCCAGGACGAGGGTGCGGTCCCCCGACCGGATCGACTTGAGCCAGCGGCCGTGCAGGGCGGGGAACGAGGTCCGCATGAAGTTCTGGATCACGTCCAGGGTGGCGCCGAACAGGTCCTGGTCGACCATGGACTCATCCGGCGCGATCCGCGAGACCAGGAGAAGACCCGCCCGGTTCGTGAGGAAGGCCGCGCGCACCTCGACCCCGGTCGATCGGGCGCGCGCGGACGCGGCGCGGCGCGCACGGCGTCCGCGGGCCCGCGCCTCGCCCTTCACGCTCTCCAGGACGCGGTCGATCGCATCCGGCTCGATGGGCTTCCCCACGGAATTCCTCGCGCCGGACCGCATGGCCTCCACCGCGGTCTCGACGTCCGCCAGGCCCGTGACCATGACGCACGCGGTCCCGGGCGCGTCGTCCCGGGCGGCGCGCAGGAGGTCCAGGCCGGACATGAGGTAGTCCAAGAACGCCACGTCGTACGCGCCGCTCCGGAGGCGGTCCAAGGCGGCCACGCCGTCCGCCGCGACGTCCACGAGGTGGCCTTGCTCCCGGAGGAACTCCGCGATGAGCTCCCGCGTCTGGCTGTCGCCGTCCGCGACGAGGATCCGCATGGTCGGGTGGCTCCTCGCCCCGCGGGCCTCCGAAGCCCCCGCTTCTCCCCGCCGGGCCGAACCGTGCCCTGCTCCGTCCGTGCGCATGGCGGCCCGGGCTTTCAACCCTCGCAGACGGTTCTCGCGGAGGAGGCGAGGCCGGGGGGTCCGGCGTCCCCCGGCAAAGGGTTATTACGCTTGCCCCGGATTCGGCGGGCGTTGGGGCGAGCATGAAGGAGATCTGGGTCGAGAAGTACCGGCCGAAGTCACTCGGCGAGATCGTCGGGCAGGACGAGATCGTGGAGCGGTTGAAGGCCTACCGCGACTCCGGGAACATGCCCCACCTCCTCTTCGCCGGCCCCGCGGGCACCGGGAAGACGACCTGCGCCATGGCCCTCGCCCGGGATCTGTTCGGCGAGGACTGGCACCAGAACTACTACGAGCTGAACAGCAGCGACGAGCGCGGGATCGACACGGTCCGCACGAAGATCAAGGAGATCGCGCGGCTCGCGCCCCTCGGCGGCACGGAGTTCAAGCTCATCTTCCTGGACGAGGCGGACAACCTGACCGCGGACGCCCAGGCGGCGCTGCGGCGGACCATGGAGACCTATTCGAAGACCTCGCGCTTCGTCCTGTCCGCGAACTACTCCTCGCGGATCATCGAGCCGATCCAGTCCCGCTGCGCCGTCTTCCGCTTCCGGCCGCACAAGCCCGAGGCCATCCGCGAATACCTGGCGCGGATCGGCAAGGCGGAGAAGCTCAAGATCACGGACGACGGGATGGAAGCCCTCGTCTACGTGTCCGAGGGGGATCTGCGCCGCGCGACGAACTCCCTCCAGGTCGCGGCCTCGATGGGCTCCACGATCGACGCCGAGGGGCTGTACAAGATCGCCAGCACGATCCGCCCGGAGGACGTCAAGAAGATCATCGAGCGCGCCCTCGCGGGCGAGTTCCTCAAGGCACGGGAGGTCCTGGACCGTCTCCTCATCGAGTACGGCGTGTCCGGCGAGGACGTCGTCCGGCAGTTGCACCGCGCGATCTTCGACCTGAACGTGCCGGACGAGGTCAAGGTGCGGCTCCTCGACCGCGTGGGCGAGACGGACTTCCGCCTCGTCGAGGGCAGCAACGAGCGCATCCAGATCGAGGCCCTCCTCGCGCACTTCGCCCTCGTCGGGCAGGAACTCGGGAAGAAGTAGGCTCGTCCGGAGGCAGCGCTCCAGAGGTTTGAGCCTAGGTTTGAGCGAGATGCGCGCCTGGGCACCGCGGAGGCGGAGTGCCCTGCCCCGCGCTTGGGTCATCTGGACCGTGTCCGCGATGGCCCTCTTGGCGGTCGTGTCCGCTCCGGCGCCAGGCGGGGCGACGCCCCCGGCGACCTGGGACCCTGCGGTCACCTTCCGGCCGGTGGACCTCACCGGGAACGGGCTCTTCGAGTTCCTCAACGCGAGTGTCACGCTGAACGTGAGCGTGGGCGGCACGTACTCCTTGGGCGGCAACCTCCTCACACCGGGGGGCTCGGAGATTGAGGACGAGGGCGAGCAGATCTCTCTGAGCCCGGGATCCGCGACGCAGACCCTGAGCTACCACGGCCCCCTCATCCGGAGCGCGGGCGTGGACGGGCCCTACCTCCTGAGCCTCACCGCCGTCCTCGGGACCGGACCGACCTCCGAGTTCAGGACGCAGCAGAACGTGACGACGCCCGCCTACCGGGCTGCCCAGTTCGAGCCATTCTGGATCACGATCGGCGGGCCGGTGGCCGCGCAGCCGGTGAACCCCGACCCGGAGGGCCTATACGGCGACCTCGTCGTTCAAGTCCCCCTGTACGCGAACCGCACGTCCTCCGTCAACCTCTACGCCGCGCTCGACGCGCCCCGCTTCCTTGTACCCATCGAAGTCGGCGCGGGTCCGACCTTGGTCCCCGGGGGCTCCCGACCCGGTCGTGGGGGTGTCCCTCGCGGTCCTGGGCGTCGCCATCCTCGGGGCCGCCTTCGGCCCGGACGCGGTGCGGGCCCGCCGACGCCGTCCGCCCCGCCGCGGGTGAGGGTCAGCGGCCGAGGGACCTCGCCCACGCCGTCGACGCGATTTCGTCCTTCGGCGACGCCGCGACGGACTTCGCGAAGGCCATGAGGAACTCCGGGGCCCGGGTCCCGGTGTAGTCGGAGAGGCAGGCCTCCGCCAGGAGCAGGTTGTGCCCGCCGTTCGCGAGCGAGGAGTCCAGGCACGCGGCCTGGGCGAGGAGGGCCAGGAGGGGTTTCGCAGGATAGCCCTTCATGGCGTACGCGCGTACGCAGGCGGCGGCCTCCCGGGAGCGGCGGTTCCGGAGATCCTCGGCGATCCGCTCCCGCGCCGCGGCCTCGTCCTTCGCCTCCGCGACGGAAACGGTGGGAAGGTGGGGCGCCGGCGAGCGAACGCGGAGGGCCGCCTCGAAGAGCGCGTAGAGCCGTTCGTTCGTGCGGCTGAACTGCAGGACGAACCGGGCCGCGTGGGTGAAGAGGAGACCGTGGACGAGTTCGATGTGGTAGCCCTCCGCGGCCAGGAGGCGCTTCGCCGCCTCGATGCCGATCCCACCGGCCAGCGAACCCGACGCGTAGCCATCGCGGAGCATGCCCCGCAGGCCCGCCACGCAAGACTCCTCCGAGGCGGCGGCCAGGAGGGTCGCCAGGCGCATCCGGCCGTCCTCGTCGAGCGGCCGGCCGCCGGCGGCCAGCGCCTCGAGGTCCGTCCCCTCCTTGCCGAGCACGGCCAACGAGGACTCGTAGAGCTTCCGGCTGTGCTCGCCCCGGAGCAGGTACTGGACGGCGGGGCGCACGATCAGCCGCGCGTCGCGGAACCCGAGAGCCCGGGCGAGCTGCCACGCCTTGACGGACATCGGGAGCTTGTGGGCGCCGTCGCCGCTGTCTTCCACGCAGGCGCGGAACAGCACGTCCCCGGCCATGCGGCGCTCCCAGCCCTCCTCCACGACGGCCAGGAAGAGGGATTCCGCCTCCGGATCGCCCGAGCGGGCGGCCAGGACGGCCGACCGTCCGAGGTGGTTCACCTCCCCGGTCCGGGCGGGAACGGGCGGCTGGGGGGACGAGAGCATCGTCTCGGAGGCCAGAAGGGCTACGGCCTGGAGGACGGCCAGAGGGACGTCGCGGGGATCCATCCATTCCGGGAGCGCGGCCGCGGCGGAGAGGGCCGCGAGACCGTGGGGCGGGAGGGCCGCGGCGGGGTCATAGCGCGAGGCGGCCGTGCGCGCCGCGACGCGCAGGATCTCGAGAACCGGGACACCCTCGGCCGTCGCCCGCAGCGCCGCGTCGCAAGCCGGGTCCGGGCGGGACGAGGAGAGGGCAAGCTCCAGCTCGGCCAAGGGGGGTGCCCGGGGGGGATTCAACATGGCCGCGCGGGCATCTCGGGTACCCTTGAAATACCTTGCCGACCCCGTCCGCTTTCGCCCCGTGCGACGGCGGGACGTAGCGCAACCGCTAAATGACCGAGGCTCTTGACTGCGGCAGGTGCGCCGATGTCGACGCGAATCGCGTTCTGGAGGAGACAGGCGGAGGACGCCGCGGGCGAGCAGCACGCGCGCCCCGGGCTGCTCTCGGACTTCATCCTCGGGAGCCAGGACGGCCTCGTGAACGTGCTCGGGGTCATCCTGGGCATCGCGATCGCGGCCCACCAGCAGTTCCTCGCGGGGCAGCTGAACGACCCCTTCCGCATCGTCGTCGCGGGCGCGCTCGCCGCGACCTTCTCCGAGTCCATCTCCATGGGCGCGGTCGCGTACACCTCCACGCTGGCGCGGCGGGACCACTACCTGAAGGAGCGCGAGCGGGAGGAGCGCGAGATGCGGGAGGTCCCGCACATGGAGCGCCAGGAGGTGCGTGACGTCTTCGAGAGCTGGGGCTTCCAGGGCCAGCGGCTCGAGGAGGTCACGGACCAGATCGTCTCGAACCCGAAGGCCTGGCTCGAGTTCATGATGGCCCACGAGCTCGGCCTCGCCCCGGTGGAGAAACGCCACGCGCGGCAGAGCGCGGTCCTCGTCGGGCTCGCGGCCATCTTCGGCTCGTTCCTCCCGCTCCTCCCGTTCCTCGCCTTCCCCTCGGACATCCTCATGGGGATGATCGCCTCGGTGATCGTCTCCGCCGTGGCCCTCTTCCTCATCGGCTGGTACAAGTCGAAGACCACGGTCGGGCAGCCCGTCCGGAGCGGCGCCGAGATGCTCGTCATCGGCCTCGTGGCCGCGTTCGCGGGCTTCCTGATCGCGTACCTGGTCGGCGCGGCGCACCTCTGAGGACGATTTCGGTTCCGGGAGCGTCAGCCGAAAGTGCGTATTCCGCCGCAAGTAAGAGCGTAATCCGTAAATCGGACCGCCTCGAATCCTTGCGGCGAGGTCACCATGGTCCATCCGTTCGCCTCCCGCCGCAAGAACCCGGACGATACGGCCGGCGAGCGGCACGTCCGGCCCGGGCTCCTCTCCGACTTCATCCTCGGGAGCCAGGACGGCATCGTGAACGTGCTCGCCGTCCTCCTCGGCGTCGCCGCGGGAGCGATGCAGCAGTACGGGAGCGCGGCCATGGCCTTCCGCGTCATCCTCGCGGGCGGCCTCGCGGCCACGTTCGGCGAGTCCATCTCCATGGGCGCGGTCGCGTACACCTCCACGCTGGCGCGGCGGGACCACTACCTCGGCGAGCTCGCGCGCGAGGAGAAGGAGATGAACGAACTCCCCGAGGCCGAGCGGCAGGAGGTCCGCGAGGTCTTCCAGCGCTGGGGCTTCTCGGGTCAGGAGCTCGAGGACGCCGTGAGGCACATCATCTCGAAGCCCAAGGCGTGGCTCGAGTTCATGATGGCCCACGAGCTCGGCCTCGCGCCGCTGGAGGACAACCAGGCGCGGAAGAGCGCCCTCCTCGTCGGGTTCGCCGCGATCTTCGGCTCCCTGATCCCGCTCGTCCCCTTCCTGGTCTTCGGGGAGGACATCATCCTCGGGATGATCGGTTCCGTGATCGTCGCCGCCATCGTCCTGTTCCTCATCGGGTGGTACAAGGGCCGGACGACGATCGGCCGGCCGTACCGCAGCGGCATGCAGATGCTCATCATCGGCATCATCTCCGCCATCGCGGGGTTCGTCATCGCGTTCCTCGTGAGCGCGCCGCCGGTCTAGGGCGCGCGGAGGAAGGCGCGCACCTCGGCGAGGAACTTCTCGGGCTCCTCCAGATACATGAAGTGGCCGCTGTCCTCGAAGACGACGACCCGGGAACGGGGGATGCGTCGGCCCATCTCCCGGGCCGTGTCCACGGATGTCAGGTCGTAGCGGCCCAGGAGGATCAGCGCCGGGACCCGGATCCGCGGCAGGTCGGCGCGGCGGTCCCAGTCCCGGAGGACCCCGGTCACCTCGAATTCGCCGCGGTCCCCCCAGACGACCTTGTACACGTCGAACGCAATCTGCGCCAGGGCGCCGGCCACCTCGGGCGGGGGAGCGGGGAGGCGGTGGAAGGAGTACGGCCGGTAGGCCTCGTCCGCCGCGGCGGCGTACTCCGGCGGATAGGCGTCGCCGGTGAAGGGCCCCATCGCCTCGAAACGGTCCACCACGGCCCGCACGCTCGCGGGCGCGGCGGCCCTGACCTCGTGAAGGCGGCGGTTGATGTCCGCGCCGCTGGGACCGGCGCCCGCGACGATGAGGCGGCGCAGGGACTCCGGATACCGCAGCGCATACTCCTGGGCCAGCATCCCGCCGAACGAGAATCCGAGGACGTTGACCGGGCCAAGGTGGAGGGACCGCCGCACGCCCTCGACGTCGGCCGCCATCGTGGCCATGTCGTAGCGGCCGTCCGCAGGCTTCGAGGACCTGCCGCAGCCCCGCTGGTCGAAGAACACGACCTTCGCGACGTCGGCGAGGGGCGAGAGCCCGGAGAAGAGGTACGCATGGGACAGCGCCGGACCGCCATGGAGGACGAGCAGGGGCTCGCCGCGACCCACCGTGCGCTTTTAGAGCCGAACACCCAGGAGATCGACGAACCGCTCCCCTTCCCCGTCCATGCGGCCTCGCCACCGCGGGCGGCCGGATCAAGCTCTCGCGGACGCGGTTGGGCGAGAAAGAAGTGCGCCGCTCGGGATTTGAACCCGAGTTATAGCCTTGGCAAGGCTATGTCCTACCGGCTAGACTAGCGGCGCGCAACGACGGCGAATGCGGAGGGGGTTGAAAAGGTTGCGGCCGCGGCGACAGCCTTCTGTAGGCGTCCTCCTATCCTCGGCCGCGATGGCCAAGCTCTCCGACGTCGGCGAGCGCGAGGCGATCCGGCTTCTGACCGCGATCTTCGACCGCGGGCACCCCATCGGCCTGGGGCACGACTGCGGCGTCGTGGAGTGGGGCGAGGACTACCTCGTCATCACGACGGACGTGGTCAACCCCCGCACGCACATCCCCGGGGGCTCGCGGCCCGACCAGGTGGGCTGGTACCTCGTGGCCGTCAACCTGAGCGACGTGGCCGCAGCCGGGGCGCGGGCGCTCGGCTTCGTCGCGGCGCTCTCCCTGCCGCCGAGCACGGACACGGACTTCCTCCGGGGTCTCGGCCAGGGCATGGAGGCGTGCGCGCGCGAGTTCGGCATCGCGATCCTGGGCGGGGACACGAAAGAGTCCGACGTCCCCTCCTTCGCCGGCACCGCGATCGGCCGCGTGCGGAAGGACCGAATCCTCCTGCGGAAGGGCGCGCGGCCCGGGGACGCGATCGTCGTCACGGGGGACCTGGGCCGCGCCGGGCTGGCGTACGCCCAGCTGGCCGACCCGGCGACGCGGGCGGAGGGGCTCGAGGAGCTCCTGCGTCCGTACCCGCGGCTGCGGGAGGGCGCGGCCTTCTCCGACTCCGGCATCGTCACGAGCTGCATGGACATCTCCGACGGGCTGGGCCTGAGCCTCGCGCAGATGGCGGCCATGAGCGGCCTCTCGTACTCGGTCGAGTGGGAGAAGGTGCCCCTCCACAAGCCGCTGGAGACGATGCCCGCCGACCGGCAGCGGGAGTACGCCCTGTACTCCGGCGGCGACTACGAGCTCGTCGCCACGGTGAAACCGGAGGCCGCGGCGGACCTCGTGGCCCGGGTGAACGAGCCCCACCGCGGGTCCCACCACGAGCTCACGGTGATCGGGACGGTGGAACGGGCCGGGCCGAACACGCTCGCGGCCGGCGGAAAGAGGGAACCCCTCCAGGGCCGAGGCTGGGAGCACTTCCGGCCGTCGCACTCAGGGTAGTCCCCGGAAGGTGTTTATGGTCGCTCGAGCCTAATCTGGAGCGGCGATGATTCCTTCCGATGAAGTGACGGACGTGCGGCAGCCTCCAGGCCAACCCATGGGGAAGGTCGCGGAGCTGTGGAAGCCCGTCGAGGGCACGAACAAGATCATGTGCACCGCCTGCGCGCGGTACTGCAAGATCGCGGAGGGGCAGGTCGGACTCTGCGGCATCCGCGGCGTGCACGGGGGGAAGCTTTGGCTCTACGTGTACGGTCGGGTGATCACGGGGCACGTCGACCCCATCGAGAAGAAGCCCGTCCAGCACTACCGCCCTGGGTCGAAGGTCTTCAGCATCGCGACCACCGGCTGTAACTGGCTTTGCCATCCTGCGGGCACCCGAATCCTGATGGCGGACGGGTCCACGAAACCGGTCGAAGACGTCTCCAGAGGAGACGTTCTATGGTCAGTCTCTCGGGACGCACGTCCTTGGCCGTCCGTCGTTTCAGGGTCAGGGAGCCGTCGAGCCACATCTTACCGGGTGCGTTTTCTGGAAACGAAGCATGGCTTGTTGGCGACCGCCGAGCACCCGGTACTCACCGCCCTAGGATGGAGGACCGTTTCGAGGCTCGTCCCCGGAGACCTCGTGTTCGCGGCGAGCGGCGAAACAGCAGAACCGAGGCGATCTGCGCTTCCCCGTTTCCTCCCGGATCATGGATTCGCCGAGCACCGAGCGGAGATGGTCGAATTTGTCCGAGTTCTTCGGGCCCCTCCCGGTCCGTCGCCGCGGTTCGGCTGGCGGCGCGTGGAATCCGTCATCGAAGAGGGTGCTGAGGAACCCGTGTTCAGCTTCGAATGCGTGCCCTTCCACAACTATGTCGCGGACGGAGCGGTCGTGCACAACTGCCGTTATTGCTTCGCACCCGGAACGCTGGTCCTCACGGAGCGAGGCCACGTTGCGATTGAGAACCTCTTTGAGGAAGGCACTGCAACGGGGAATCCCGAAGCTCGAGACATCGGAGACCGCGAGGTCCTGACGCACCGGGGTCGGTGGAAGCGGATTCGGCAGGCATTCGAGCATTTCTACGACGGACGTTTGCTCACCATCCGACCCTTCTACCTGCCAGGCTTCCGGTGCACGCCCAATCACGAGGTCTACGCATCGATCGCGGGCGCGCCTGTGCGCAAGGTTCCCGCGAGTGGGCTTAAGATCGGAGACTTCCTCGCCATTCCGCGCCCGTCTCCAGAGGTGAATCGCCCCCTCGACATGGAGGCGTTTGTCCAGTCCCACCCCTCCCCGGAGTACCTCTACAACTTCAGCATCGATACCGCGGGTGGACGAATCCGCGGGACGGCCGAAAAGGGTCCAGGGGTTCCGAGACAGATCCGTGTGACGCCGGACTTCGCGAGACTGGTGGGCTATTACTGTGCGGAAGGGTCTGTCACGTGGCACAAGAGGCGAGCCAACCGCGGTTCCGTATGGTTCGGCCTGGGGCACGACGAAACGGACCGGATTGCCGAAGTCCGTGAATTGGTGGAGAGGACGCTCGGGCTGCCCACGCGGGTGGTGGTCCAGAACCATCGAGCCGCAGTCATCATTCCGAGCGCCGCCATGGCGCGACTCTTCCAGGAGAGCTGTGGCGATTCCTGCGAGCGTAAGCGAGTGCCCTCGTACATCCTCCGATCGACCGATCCCGCCGTCCTTCTAGGATTCCTCTCCGGATACCTCAACGGCGACGGATACGTCACGAAAGGCAAAGGCGCCTCCGGGGTGTTGGGAAGTTCATCCGTGTCCGCCGCCCTGACGTACGGGGTCGCACATCTCCTGACCGCGCTCGGCGAGACGCCCCGCGTCTACATCTCCGAGAACGCCCCGGAGTATGAAATCGAGGGCCGAACGGTCTCCCGCTCCGACGACTCCTTGCTCGGACTCTTCGTGGACCAAGTCCGGATGGACCCGGACGCGGTCGAATGGGTGAGCAGCCAGGTCCGGACCGTCAAGACGGCCCAGTATCTCCTCGTCCCGATCCGCGAAATCAGTGACGAGCGTTACGTGGGTCCGGTCTACAACCTCGAGGTCGAGGACGACCACAGCTACACCGCGAACGGACTCGCGGTGGCGAACTGCCAGAATGCGGACATCTCCCAACGCCGCAAGGTCGAGGGCATCGAGGTCACGCCCGAGGACGTCGTGCGGATGACGGTCGAGCAGGGGTGCCAGGGCCTCGCCTACACGTACAACCAGCCCACGATCTTCATCGAGTTCGCGCGGGACGTCGGCGTCCTGGCCCGGAAGGCCGGGCTGGTCAACATCTTCGTCTCGAACGGCTACGACACGCCGGAGACGGTCCACGAGATGGAGAAGTTCCTCGACTGCGTCACCGTGGACTTCAAGGGCTCCGGCGAGACCGAGTTCGTCCGGAAGTACATCAACATCCCGAACGCGGACCCGATCTTCCAGACGATCGACGAGATGCGGGACACGAAGACGATCCACATCGAAATCACGGACCTCGTCGTCCCCCAGGTCGGGGACAGCCTCGAGGCGGCGCGCAAGCTCGCGCGCTGGGTGAACGACCACCTCGGCCCGGACACGCCGATCCACTTCCTCCGCTTCCACCCGGACTACAAGATGATGGAGTTCCCGTGGACGCCGGTCGAGACGCTCGAGCGGCACTGCGCGGTCGCCAAGGAGGAGGGCCTCCGGTACGTGTACGTCGGGAACGTGCCCGGACACCGCCTCGAGAACACGTACTGCCCCGGATGCGGCGCCCTCGCGGTCAAGCGGTACGGGTTCGACATCACGGGTTGGTACCTGGACCGCGACAACAGGTGCAGGAAGTGCGGCACGAAGATCGCGATCGTGGGGCGCCTGGAGAAGACGGCGAAGGAGAACCGCTTCTACGGGGTCCTCGACCCCCGCTGACCCTCACCCGACGAGGTGGCCCTTCTCGATCAGCGGCTTGCCGTCGACCTCGAGGGTGACCTGGGACAGGATGCACTCGACGCGCACGCTGCTCGCCAGCTTCCCGCCGAAGGTCGTGTTGTCCCCGAAGCCGAGCGCGACGCAGCCCATCGCCTTCTCCGCCTCCTCGTGCGGCCCGGAGGCGCGCGCCTTCGAGTTCAAGCCGAAGCCGAAGCGCCCGAGGGTCCGCCCCTCGCGTCCGCCGAGATTCATCGTGTGAACGGCCTTCGCCGCGCCGAGGATCCGCGTCGCATGGCCCTCGCGGAGCGCCGCGGTCGCGGGCGCCAGGAGGGGCTCATCGAAGTAGACGTCGGCCACGAGGCGGCCCTCCGCGCTCGTCTCCACGGGGGCGACGAACAGCTCGCCCGCGGGGAGGGTCGTGAAGGCGCCCCTCCGCGCGCAGATCCCCGTGTCCTCCGCAATCCACTCGCGGTCCTCCACGGAGAACGTCAGGTCCGTGCCCGCCGCCGACGTGAGGTGGATGTCGCGGGCGTTCCGCAAGCGCCTCGCGGTCCGGCGCACGAGCTCGTGCACGTCGCTCCAGTCCGCGGCCAGCCCCCCGGACCGGAGCATGTCTTCCGTGATTCCGGGCAGGGAGATGACGCGCGCGCCCGCGCGGTTCGCCTGGCGGCGCGCATGGGTATGGGTGAGGGAGCGGTGGGTCGCCAGGAGGATCAGGTCGGCGGACTCCATCGCGGCGCCGACGAGCTCGGGCGGCTCCTCCCCGTCCCGCTCGCGCGGGACCATCGCGAGGAGGACCGCATCCGCGCCGAGGCTCCGCGCCGCCGCCAGGAACGCGTTCCCGATCACCTGCGTGTCGCGGTCCGCGACGATCAGGACCTTCTCCTTCTCGCGGAGCGCGGCGCTCGTCCGGAAGATGAGCCGCGCACCATCCTCCATCGGAGCCTGGGAATTGGAGAGGACGGATAAGGTTTCTGCCCGCATCCCGACCGGGCCGTGCCGAGGGTGGGGTGCCGCAAGGGGTGGGGTGCCGCAAGGAGAGAACGTATAAATAACGCCCGACCCATCGGCGCTTGCCCGAGGGATGTTGCCTGCCGGAAGGTCCTGACGAGCTCCGGGTTCTGCTGAAAGGTTTCAACCGGCAGACCGGGTGCCGCATGTCCGCGGTGGTGACCCGCAGCGGCGTGCCCGTGGCCTCCGTCCTCCCCGAGGACGTGCCCGCGGACAACTTCGCGACGATGGCCGCGACCCTC
>JAJYKG010000212.1 GCA_021788795.1 Thermoplasmata archaeon
GCGCGACCACGGCCTTGAGCACGGGGTCTGCGTCGAGCACCTGCCGCACGCCGGTGATCTCGAGCGTGTGCTGCAGGCTCCGCCCGTGCTCTTCGACGATCGCGCCGAAGATGCGCGAGCGCACCGCGGCGTCGGGGACGAGCTCGGCGTAGCGGCTCGCGAGGGTGAGGTCCGTCTTCCCCAGGACCATGCGCGCCGCGTCGAGGACGCCAGCGAAGAACGGCCAGGTCGCCTGCATCGCCTGCAGGAGCACCCGGTCCGTCTCTCCAGAAAGGGCCGCGCCCACCGAATACCACCCGGGCAGAATCGTGCGGTTCTGCATCCACGCGAAGACCCACGGGATCGCACGGAGGTCCTCGATCCGGACGGTGCCCCTGCGGCTCGTGGGCCGCGAGCTGATGTTCAGTTCCGCGATCTCGTGGATGGGCGTCGCGTGCTCGAAGTAGGTCGCGAGGCCCGGGTCACCGTACACGAGGCCGCGATAGGCCGCCTCGCCGGCGTGGGCCATGCGGTCCATGGAGGCGATCCACGCGGGCTGCGGTTCGAGGCGGGGCGCCGCGACGGCCTCGATCAGGCCGCTCACGAACTGCTCTGTCTCCCGCACCGCGACGGGGAAGTGGAAGTACTTCTGGGTGAGGACCTCACCTTGCTCCGTGACCTTGATCCGCCCCGTGGCCACCTCCGACGGCAGGGCGCGCATCGCCGCGTGCGCGGGCACGCCGCCGCGGCTGATGGACCCGCCGCGGCCGTGGAAGATCGTCAGGGTGACACCAGCCTCCTCGCTCCGCGCCGCCAGGTCGCGCTGCGCGCGGAAGAGGTGCCAGCGGGAGGCGAAGATGCCGCCGTCCTTCATGCTGTCGCTGTAGCCCACCATGACTTCCTGGCGCATCCCACGGGCCCGGAGGTGGGCGCGGTACGCGGGGTTCGCGTACAGCCGCGCCATCGTGTCGCCCGCGCCTTCGAGGGCCTCGATCATCTCGAAGAGCGGCGCGACGTCGATGCGGCTCTCGTCCGCCTGGAGCTCGACGAGGCGGAGGACCTCCGCGACGAGGAGGAGTCCGAGGACATCGCTGGGCCGCTGGGCCATGCTCAGGACCACCGTCGACATCATGGCCTCGCCGTACGTCCGCTGGATCTCGCCGAGCGTGCGGAGGGCCTCGACCACACGCGCCCCGTCCCCGGAGACCTTCAGGGACCGCGGCCGGTACCGCGTCTGGAGGAGGTTGGTCAGCAGCACGACCCGCGCCTCCTCGGCCGTGCGGCCGTAGGCCTTCGTCTGCCCCGAGCCCGCGAGAATCTGGGCGACGGCCACACCGACGTCCTTCGAGTTCAGTCGCAGGTCGAGGGACGCGAGATGGAAGCCGAAGGTCTCGACCTGGCGGATCAAGTCCTCGAGCGGGCCGTCCGCCTCGTCGGGCGCGCCGTTCATCCGGAGGGAGGATTGCAGGAGCCGCAGGTCGGCCAGGAGCTCGTCGGGCGAGCGGTAGCCGTCCGCCGGGCGCGTGAGGACGGAGCTGACCTTGTGGCCGATGAACGTGATCTTCGCCCGGTGGTGCTCGTCCCGGTTCACCGCGCGGATCTGCCGGGCCGTCCGCGGGTGCTCCTTCCGGTCCCGCGACAAGGAGGCCAGGAGGGCTGGCGATGCGGGCACGTACCGCGCGCTCTCCGTGAGCACGTCGATCAGGTCGCGGCAGCGCGCCTGGTAGCGGCCGAGCAGGAACGCGCGCTGCGCCCGCGCGGCCTCCCGCATCGACGCCGACGTGACGTTCGGGTTCCCGTCCATGTCGGCCCCGCGCCACGACCCGAAGGAAAGGAAACTCGGGGCGCGGCCCTCCGCGGGCCCGTAGGCACGGTCCATCGCGCGTCCGATCCGCCGGTAGAACTCGGGCACAAGGTCGAGGACGACGTGGTCGAAGTAGAAGAGGCCCATGCGGATCTCGTCCACGACCCGCGGTCGCCGGAAGCGGAGCTCGTCGCTGTGCCAGAGACCTGTGACCTCGCGGCGCAGCTCGCGCTGGACCTCCGCCAGGTCCGACGGCGTCAGCCGCTCGCGGTCGAGCCGCGCAAGGAGCGCCTGGATGCGCCGCAGCCGCTCGAGCAGGGTGCGGCGCTTCGGCTCGGTCGGGTGGGCGGTGAACACGAGGCGCACGTCGAGGCGGTCCAGGAGCCGCATCGCATCGGCCATCCCGAGGCCCGCGTCCTTCAGGCGGAGGAACGCCTCCTCGAAGGACTGGGGCACAGGCACGTCGCTCCTCTCGGCCTCCTGCAGGCGGCGGACGCGCTCGATGTCCTCGGCGAGATTAAGCAGGAGGAGGTGGAACGAAAAGGATCGGGCCACGCCGCTCGCGTGCTCGAGGGACAGAGATTCCGCGAGGCGCCGGACCTCGAGGGCGGCTGCGGGGTCACCGCGTGTCCGGACCTCCTCGCAGTGCTGGCGCAGGTCGCGCGCAAGGCGGACGCACGCCGGGCCGGTCTCGGCCTCGAGCACGGTCTCGAGCGCGGACTCAAGGAGCGCGATGTCGTCCTGGATTGTGCGCCCGTCCGCGACCATGGCCGGGGTCCCCATGGGAGGCGGGTGCAAAAGGCTTCGGTCCCGCCGCCAAGGCGGGGCGTCCCCGTGCCTGCGAAATCTTGGGGTATTCGTCCCGCGTCCCGATTGAAGGCAATTCGACGCACCACGAGACCGTTGGGTCGAGGTTTCTCGGATCGCCCTCGGGCGGCCGCGTCTTCCCCGAGGAAAATCGGAACGAGTCGTCCGGAACAGAACATTCCAAGACTTAATATGCATATTGCACGGATTTCCCCTCCCGGTCGGGATGCGAAGTCGAGCAATGCACGTCGCCTTGGTCCTCGGCATCATGGCTGTGGGCGGGCTCGTCCAGCTCGGTCTAAGTCCCTCTCGGCCAGTTGCCACCTTCCAAGCCCACGGGCCGTTCACCTCGGCCGTCGCGCTCACCCCCCGGATGACAGGCGGCCGCGACCGGCCCGCATCTCTGACCCTCGGGCATGGTGCATGGACCGCCATGCGGGTCCGAGGGCGTGGGCAACGTTCGCTTCCTCGAGCGCGTCGCACGCCAAGTGTCAACTTCGGGAGCACGAGCTTGGCTATTGGAATCCTCCCCCTCCGACTCGTCCGCGGCGAGGATCTCTCCACCCACCACCGGCGAAAGCGGATCTTGGAGGTTGTCCGGACGAACCCTGGCATCCACTACCGGGAACTCCAGCGAATGTGCTTGGCCGCTAATGGGACTTTCGCCTACCACCTGAGCCTTCTGGTCCGGGCCGGCTACGTGATGCGGAACAAGACGTGCGGGCGGACGAGCTTCGTCGACTCGAGGTTCCACGGGGCGCGGGAAGCATTCGCCTTGACCGACCGGGATCGCCAGATTCTCGAATTCCTCCGCTCGGAGCCGGGCTCGACGGAAGCCGCCCTCCTGGGTGCCTTCGGCCTGAGCCATGCTGGCGTGTGCCACCTTCTGTGCCGCCTGCGTGCCGCGGGATGGGCTCGAAGCCTCCGCGTGGGGCACCGGCTTCAATGGTACCGCCTTCGGTAGCCCGAAACATTCAGGGTTTGCACCACAAAGCCTATGCTCCATCGAAGGGCATGCAGCCCTCTCGACGGGGATGCGGTCTGTGGAGGAAGTCCCGCGTGACTTGGCGCTTGCGCCGACGGATGCTCCACGGAGTCGTCGTCCTCGCGCCCTGCGGAGCCGTTCCGCATCGGCGTGCCGGGACATCCCCGAGGGCGGAGGGATTGCTACGGTCATCGAGGCGCGAGACGGGTGCGTGTCGGCGAAGGAGGTCGAAGGGGAACATGCGAGGACCCCTCCCAGTCATCCGGGGCGGACCTGGGAGCACGGATTCGCCTGCTTCGCAATCATCGTCATGGTCCTGGCGGCCTTCGCGGGATTGTCCCGGCCTGCCGCCGCCCAGCCCCTCACCGCCACATCGTTGGACGCAGGCGTCTCGTCCGGTACGGCCTATGGGCTTGGCACCGCCGTCAAGGCCTCGCCGGATGGCCGAATGCGGATGCAGTACCAGATCGGAA
>JAJYKG010000009.1 GCA_021788795.1 Thermoplasmata archaeon
ATCAAGCACATGTCCCGGACGCTGATGTCCGGGAAGGACCGCGACGTCGTCGGCGGCATGATCAGCGTCCTCTCCAACTTCGTGCGGGAGGCCTTCGGGGAACGGGACGGCGGGAGCGTCCAGGAGGTCAGCCTGGGCGACCACCGGTTCGTCCTGTGCAACGACTCGGGCGTCGTCGTCGCCGTCCTCGTGACGCGCGGCGCGACGGAGGACATCGTGCCCCGCCTGCGCCACCTCATCGCCCTCCTCGTGGACCGCTACGGCGGGCAGCTCGAGGACTGGGGCGGGGAGCCCCTGGAGGGCATCGAGGACGAGATCGAGGTGCTCTGGCAGCCCTTCTTCCTGCCGCCCCCGCCCGTGGACTGAGCCTCCGCGGGACAACTCCATATAGCCGCGGAGGGGTGGGCCCCCGACCGGGATGGACCGCGCCATCGTGCTCCTCTCCGGCGGCATCGACTCCGCCGTCGCGCTGTGGTGGGCGAAGTCCCAGGGCTGGGACGTACGGCCCCTGACCTTCGACTACTTCGGCCGCCCGAAACGCGAGCACGCGGCCATCCGCGCCCTCGTGGGGCGCGCAACCGTCGGCCCCGTGCGATCCGTGCGCCTGCCCTTCCTGAAGGAGGTGGACGACCTCCGCCCGTCCGGGTTCGAGAACGCCGCGCTCAACGAGTCCCCCGAGGGCTACATCCCGGCGAGGAACCTCATCTTCTACAGCCTCGCGGCCTACTACGCGGAGCTGGACGGCACGCGGTACCTGGTCGGCGGCCACAACGGCACGGACCCGGAGTCCTTCCCGGACGCGAGCCCGAGGTTCTTCGAGCACCTGAACGGTCTCCTCGGGATGAGCCTCTGGTCCTACAAGCGGTCGCCCGCCGAGGTCGTCCTCCCGCTGGCGGGGAAACCCAAGGAGGACGTCCTGCGGCTGGGCCGGCGCCTCGGGGTTCCCTTCGAGCTGACGTGGTCGTGCTACTGGGACCAGGACACGCACTGCGGCACCTGCGTCTCGTGCACGGAGCGGCGGGGGGCCTTCGCGGCGGTCGGCCTGGAGGACCCGGTCCCCTACGAGACGGGATCCGGGGATCGCCGGCGGCGCACGGCCTCGAAAGCTTAATGCGGAGCCCCGCCTCCCCTCCCCCTCGGATGTACACGACCACCGTTCGGTCGGTCGCTCCGGTCCGCTTCTTGGAAGAGGGCAGCCACCACGTCCGCATGCGGCAGCTCGTCGGCCGCGAGGACGGCGCCCGGCACACCTCCGTGCACGAGCTCGTCTTCGGGAAGGGCGGCCTCACCGCGCCCCACCGCCACAAGTGGGAGCACGAGCTCGTCGTGACGTCGGGGCGGGGCCTCGCCATCGTGGACGGGGAGCGGATCGTCCTGCGACCCGGCGTGGTCCTCCTCGTCGAGGACAACGAGGAGCACGAGTTCCTCCAGCGCGGCCAGGAGCCCCTCCGGTTCCTCGCCGTGACCCCCGTGTGACCCGGCCCGGTCTCCCAGGCCGTCCCGCGCGGGCACCGGAAGGAGCCTCGGCCGCGTCCCGCCAAGGTTTATGGGCCGCCATCCCTTGGTCCGGGACATGAAGCTCGGCATCACGGAGTACATCGACTGCGCCCACCACCTCCCCGGGCACGATCGGTGCGGGCCCCTCCACGGTCACACGTACCAGATCGACGTCTTCATCGAGGGGGAGCACAAGGGCGGCATGCTCCTGGATTTCGCCGAGCTCAAGAAGAGGACGCGGGAGATCCTGGCGGAGTACGACCACCACGACTGGAACTCGTTCCTCGAGTACCCGACCGTCGAGAACATCGCCGAGCTCCTCTCGAAGCGACTCCATGAGGCCCTCCAGTTCCCCGTCCACGTGCGCGTGTGGGAAGGGCACGGCAAGTACGCGGAGCTCTGACCGCGGCGGCCGCCCGCAACGCATATGAGCGCCCGCCCCCCATGCCCTCCGCATGGCGGGGGACCGGAACGCCCTGAGGGACATCTCCTACGCCTACGGCACGAACCACTTCGACCGCGACCCGGACCTTGCGGCGGTCCTCGGGACCTTCTGGAGGGACTTCGGGGCGCACCGCGACGAACTGCACCGCTTCGGCGCGTTCGCGGGCGAGGACGTCTACGAGGCCGTGTATCACGTCGACCATGACGCGCCCCCGGTCCTCGTGACGCACGACCTGGACGGCCGGCGCGTCGACCGCGCGCGGCTGAGCCCGGCGGAGCGCGTCGTCCTCAAGGCCGCGGCGCACATCAACCGGCCCCCCTACGAGGGCGGGAGCTGGCACCACCACTTCGCCCTGGGCTACCTGATGGGCGACCCGGGCCTCTACTGCGTCCTCACGATCACGAACCAGACCGTCTACGCGATCCACAAGTACGCGCCCGCGCACGCGGCGTGGAAGGAGGAGATGCTGGACGGCAAGGCGTTCGGCGCCACCTGGATGACGGAGATCCAGGGAGGGAGCGACCTCGGCGCCAACGTCGCGGTCGCCCATAGATCCGGCGACGGCTGGCGCCTCTCCGGCGAGAAGTACTTCGCGAGCGGCGCGGGCCTCGCCGACTACGCCATCGTCACGGCGAGGCCGGAGGGCGCGCGCGCCGGGGCCAAGGGGCTCGCCCTCTTCCTCGTCCCGCGCCTCCGGTCGTCCGGGGAGCTGAACTTCTTCGTCCGCCGGCTCAAGGACAAGAGCGCGACCCGGGCCGTGCCGACGGGGGAGGTCGACCTGAGCGACACCGAGGCCGACCTCGTCGGCCGCGAGGAGGAGGGCGTCTACCTCACCCTGGAGATCCTCAACGTCTCGCGCCTCGCGAACGCGATCGGGGCGATGGCCACCGCGAAGAAGGCCCACCTCGAGGTCTTGGAGCGCGTCCGGCGCCGCGCGGCCTTCGGGAAGAACCTGCGGGACCATCCGCTCGTCCGCCGCGACCTGACGGACCTGGCCGTGCGTTCGGCCGGCGGGCTCGCCCTCGCCTTCCGCGCGGTGGACCAGTTCGACCGCGTGTGGCCGGAGAGGCGACCCTACTCGGCCGCGTACCACTACGCCCGCTTCCTCATCCACCTCGCGAAGAACCGCACCGCGGACCACGCATCGGCCATGACGGCCCTGGGAATGGAGCTCTTCGGCGGCCTCGGCTTCCTCGAGGAGTACGCGGTCGCCCGGTGGCACCGGGAGGCCCTCATCACGCCGATCTGGGAGGGGCCGAGCAACATCCAGGCGCTGGACTTCCTCGAGAGCGTCCAGAAGTACCACGCCCACGAGCCCTTCCTCGAGGACCTGCTGCCGCGGCTCGAGGCCGCGGGCGGCGACGCGGCGCGCCTGGCGAAGAAGGCCGCGGAGGACGCCGTGCGGACGCTGACGACCGCGACGCCCGCGGAGGCCACGTGGCACGCCAAGGACGCGATGACGCGGATCGCCGACGCCGCGGCGGTCGCCCTCCTGTACGACGTGGCCCGGGCCGGCGGCCCCCGCTACGAGCGCCTGGCGGAGCTCTACGCGCGGCGGTTCCTCGGGGGCGAGGACTATCCCCTGTGGGCCCTGGAGAAGGAGCCGGTCTGGGACGTGGAGGGTCCCTGAGACCCGGGGGACCACATTTTCATAAGGCCCGTCGGGTTGTGCAGGGCCATGTCCGACCTCGTCGACGCGATCGACGCGGAGGCGCGCGGCGACTTCGCGAAGGCCCTCGAGTCCTACGCGAAGCTGGCCGGGTCCGGCTCGAGCCTCGACCGCATCGGCATCCACCAGGCCCTCGCCCGCTGCAACGAGAAGCTCGGCCGCCTCCGCGACGCCGGCCCCTGGCGGCGGAAGGCGGGGCAGGGATACCTCGCGCTGAAGGACGAGGAGATGGCGCGGGACGAGCGCGCGTACCTCTCCCTCGTCGAGTACCGGAACGCCGTCCAGGACCTCCAGGGCGACACCGTCCTCCCCGAGGTCGCGAAGGAGTACGCCGCGGTCCTCAAGGAGAACTTCTCCGGCGGCGCCGAAGGGCTCACGCACGAGGGACTCTTCGCCGGCGCGTTCTTCCAGGCCCTCGGCGACCCTCTCACGGCCTCCAAGTACTTCTTCGACACCGCGGAGGCGATGAGCGAGCAGGCCGCCGAGTCCAAGGACGCGGGCCTGAGGGCGGCCACGATCCAGGCCTACCAACGGGCCATGGAATCGGCGTCGAAGGCCGGCCGCCCGGACGTGGCCCGGGTGGCCCAGATGCGCGCCTACGACCTCGAGCAGTCCTCCTGAGGCGGTCCCGGTGTGCACGCTCATCCTCCTCTGGCGCGCGGTCGACCACTACGACGTCGTCCTGGGGATGAACCGCGACGAGCTGGCGGCGCGGCCCTCCGAGCCGCCGGCGTTCCTGGACGGCAGCCCGGCGATCGTGGCGCCTCAGGACCGGCAGGCGGGCGGGACGTGGGTCGGGGCGAGCGGCAACGGACTGGTGATGGCCCTCTCGAACCGCCGCGGGCGGGCCTCGACGACCGCGCGGTCGCGGGGCCTCCTCCTCCTGGACGCGCTCAGGTCGCCGACCATCCCCGCCGCGGACATCCTCCTCCAGCGGGAGACGCAGGCCCACGAGTACAACCTGTTCAACCTGCTCGCGGCGAGCCGGCAAGAGCTCCGGTTCTTCCGGTACGACGGCCAGGTGTCGGGGACCCGGGGACACGAGGGGCTCAACGTCCTGACAAACGAGGGCGGCAACGTCGTCGGCGATCCCAAGGTCGAGCTCGTGCAGAACTTGGTCGCGAAGTCCCCGGTGCGCTCGATCCAGGACGCGGTCCGCACGCTCCAGGCCACCCTCCGGACGCACGCCTCCGGCGGCGGCGCGGGCCTCTGCAACCATGCGATGGGGGGCGGCACGGTCTCCTCGACCATCCTGGCGCTGAGCAACGCGGACCCGGGGGAGAGCGTCCTCCTCTACGCGGACGGGGCGCCCTGCCAGACGCCATACCGCGACTACCACGAGGTCATCCGCCGCCTGCCAAGCCCGGACTGAGCGAGCCGGGTCGCGGGGCCCGAAACGCTTTTGCCAGGGGCACGGCTACCGCCGTCCCGTTGCCCGGCATCACGGACGTCCACGTGCACCTGGAGCCGTACCGGAACCTCAAGCCGGCGGTCCTCGAGACGATGCGACGGACGACGCCCAACTTCGACGAGATGGCGCGCCGCATGGAGGACCCGCGGAACCTCCTGGCCCACCTGGACGGCGTCGGCGTGGAGCGCGCGTGCCTGATCAACTACGCGGCCCCGGAGGTCATGGGCCTCGGGCTGGACGTGAGCGCCTTCGTGGCCAAGTACGCCGCCGAGGATCCGAAGCGCCTCCTCGCCTTCGGGAGCGTCCATCCCCAGTTCACAAAGGACCCGGGCGCCGAGGTCGAGCGCCTGGCCTCCAAGCTCGAGGTCCGGGGCCTCAAGATCCATCCCCCGCACCAGCTGTTCGCGCCGAACGCCTACGTGGACGGCAGGATGCCGAACCTGTGGAAGGTCTACCGCACCGCGGAGAGAATCCACCTGCCCGTGATGTTCCACACGGGGACCTCCGTCTTCCCCGGCGCCCGCTCGAAGTTCGGGGACCCCATGGCCCTCGACGACGTCGCCACGGACTTCCCCGACCTCACGATCCTCATGGCCCACGGCGGGCGGCCGATCTGGTGCGATGCCGCGTTCTACCTGGTCCGCGCCCACCCGAACGTCTACCTCGACACGTCGTCCATCCCGCCCACGCGGCTCCTGGAGTGGTTCCCGCAGATCGAGAAGATCGCGGACCGCGTGCTCTTCGGCTCCGACTGGCCCGGACCTGGGGTTCCGGGCATCCCGCAGGAGATCGACGGCTTGCGGGCCCTCCCCCTGTCCGACGCGTTCAAGGAGAAGCTCTTCGTCACGAACGCCCGCAGGGTGTTCCCGTAATCCGTCAGAGCTCGAAGAACGCCTCGACGATGAGGAGCACGCCAGCGACGATGAAGAGGACCGTCGAGATGAGGCGCAACCACCTCTCCGAGAGCACGCGGGCGAGGCCCGAGCCGATGACCACGCTCGAGACGGCGATCAGCGCGAGGCCGGCGCTGCCGCCCAGGAACACGGACACGGGCGCGTCGTACGTCGCGGCGAGGATGACCACCGCGATCTGCGTCTTGTCCCCGAACTCCGCGAGGAAGTTGAAGCTCGCCGCAGTCGCGAAGGCGCTCCGCTTCTCCTTCGCGGTCTCCTCGGGCTCCTCGCGGTAGTGATGGCGGACCGCCTGGACCACGGTCCAGACGCCGATGAAGATGAACAGGATTCCGCCGACGATCTTGATGTAGGTGAGCCACGCGCCGAGCGTCGCGGCGAGGACCCCGCCCACGGCCGCGCCGATCGCGGTCGCGGCGACGAGGCCGAGGACGGCGCCCGCGAGGACGCCCGTCCAGGGATGGCGGGTCGCCAGGGAGATCGTCACGATCTGGGTCTTGTCGCCGAGCTCGAGGAGGGCGATGAGGCCCAGCGCGCTGGCGAACGGAACGACGCCTTCCATGGACGGACCGCGATGACGGCGCATGGTATCATCGTTTGCGCAGCCTCGAGGACGCCCGGCCGGCGAAACGGCTTAACCCGGGGAGCCCTTGGACTCGACGAACCATGCCCAAGAAGGCGAACCGCCTCGCGAGGGAGACGTCCTCGTACCTCAGGGCGGCGGCGAACCAGCCCGTGGACTGGCATCCCTGGGGCGAGGAGGCCTTCCGCCGCGCGAAGGAGCTCGACCGGCCCGTCCTCCTGGACATCGGGGCTTCGTGGTGCCACTGGTGCCACGTGATCGACCGCGAGTCCTATGAGGACCCGAAGCTCGCGGCGACCGTCAACGAGCACTTCGTGGCCGTGAAGGTGGACCGCGACGAGCGCCCCGATGTGGACGCGCGGTACCAGGCCGCGGTGGGCGCCCTCACCGGGACCGGCGGTTGGCCCCTGACCGCCTTCCTGACTCCGGAGGGGAAGGTCTTCTACGGCGGCACCTACTTCCCCCCGCGGGACGCGTACAATCGTCCGAGCTTCGAGAACGTCCTCCTCGCGGTCGCGAAGCACTACAAGGAAAACAAGGGCGAGGCGATGCGGGACGCGGAGTCCCTGCACCAGGCCCTCGTGGAGCGCCGCGCGTCCGTGATGGACGAGGCGGCCGTCAACGACGCCTTCCTGAAGGAGGGGCTTGACGCGCTGCGCGGCGAGGCCGACCCCGTGAACGGCGGTTTCGGCTCCGCGCCGAAGTTCCCCCATGCGGGGACCATGGACTTCCTCCTGGCCCACGTGCACCGCACCGGGGCGAGCGGCGCGCGTGACCTCGTCCTGCGCACCCTGACGGCCATGGCCCAGGGCGGCGTGTACGACCAGGTCGGCGGCGGCTTCCACCGCTACTCGACGGACGGCCAGTGGATCGTCCCGCACTTCGAGAAGATGCTCTACGACAACGCAGGGCTCCTGGCGAACTACGTGCATGCGTGGCAGCTCACCCGCGTGCCCTTGTTCCGGGAGACCGCGGAGGGGGTCCTCGCCTGGGTCGACGAGGTCCTCTCCGACCGGATGCACGGCGGGTACTACACGAGCCAGGACGCCGACGTCGGCCTCGAGGACGACGGGGACTACTTCACGTGGACGCTCGAGGAGCTCCGGAAGGCGGTGCCCATGGAGGAGACGAAGACCCTCGCGCTCCGGTACGACGTGGGCGAGAAGGGCGAGATGCACCACGATCCCGCGAGGAACGTGCTCTATGTCGCCGCCACCCCCGACGAGATCGCAGAGAAGCTCTCCCTGCCCGCAGACCGCGTGGCGAGCCTCCTCGCGAGCCGCAGGGCCCACCTGAAGGCCGCACGGGACAAGCGCACCGCCCCGGCGGTGGACGACACGGTCTACGCGTCGTGGAACGGGATGATGGCCTCCGCGGCGCTCGAGGCGGGCATGGCGTTCGGCCGCGAGGACGTCCAGGCGTTCGCCCTCCGGACGCTCCAGCGCATCTGGGATCACCTGTGGACGCCCAACGACGGGATGTGGCACGCCCTCTCGGGCGGGAAGCGGAAGGTCCGCGGGCTCCTGGAGGACCACGTCTTCATGGTCGACGCCCTCCTGGCCGCGCAGACCGCGACCGGCGATGCCACATGGCTGAGGAGGGCCGAGGACGTCATGGCGTACGCCCTCAAGCACTTCTGGGACGCGCAGGGCCGCGGTTTCACGGACCTCGCGGACGACGCGCAGCAGAGGGCCGAGCTGAGCCTCCGCGAGATCCGCCGGCGGCCCCTCGAGGATTCACCGTACGCCGGTGCGAACGCTGTCGCGGCCCTCTGCCTCGCGCGCCTCCATGCACTCACAGGGAACGATGACTACCGCCTCCACCACGATGAGATCCTCGTGGGCTTCGCCGGCGAGGCAATGCGGTACGGGCCCATCTTCTGCGGCACATACTTCCTCGCCGCGGAGCTCTGGCTCCATCCGAGGGCGGAGGTCGTCCTGCTGGGCTCCCGAGCGGATCCGAGACTCCGGCACCTGGAGACCGCGGCCCGAGAGACCTACGCACCCGGGAAGACAATCCTCGTGGCCGATCGGGAGGACGCGTACGTCCCGGACTCCGTGGAGCACATGCGGCAGACCGCCGAAGCGAAGGCGGGTGCGGTGGCCTTCGTATGCCAGGGGACGACCTGCTCCCCGCCGACCGCGGACCCCGATCGCCTCCGCGCGCTCCTCCGCGGCGCTGCCTAGGCTTCGAGGTTCTCCTCGAGCATCTGGCGGAAGTCCGGCGGGATGGGCTTCGTCTTCTTCGTCTCGTAGTCGTAGGAGACCTGGATGCTGGTGGACTTCGCCAGGAGGCGGTTGGACCGCTTCTCCCGGATCTCGTAGGCGAGCGTGAAGGACGATTCCCCGATCTTCGTGGGCCAGATGGAAACCTCGACCTCGTCGCCCCACTCCGCCGCGGAGACGTAGTCGATGTCGGCGTGGGCGAGGATGAAGTCGATGTCATGGAGGGAACGCTTGAACGCGTGCTTCATGTAGAACTGGGTTCGCGCGAGCTCGCAGTACGTCAGGTAGACGACGTTGTTGACGTGGCCCATCGCGTCCAGGTCGCGAAACCGCAGCTGGACCTCCGTTGTGAAGCGCGTCATCGCTTGCGCCGATGCGGCCGATTGTGAAAAACGTTGCGCCGCGGACCGATTCCGATCAGAGCATGACGAAGAAACCCGTGACTAGCGCGAGCACCAGGAGGATGATGATCACGATCGCCACAACCTTCTTCGTCCAGAACCTTGAGCGCAACGTCCTCCTGCGCCCGTACTTGCTCGGGCTCACGCCCTCCCGGGTGAGGTCCTGTTCGGCCGCCGAAGGTGCGGACACCCGCATCGACTCCGCGACCTCGAGCATCTCTTCGGGAGCCTCGACCGGCCCGCTCGGTCCGAACACCCGCTCCGCCACCGTCCTCTGCGTGGGCCATGGCCCCTCTCCGCGAACGGATTCCGCGCGGGAGGGCCCCAGCGGCCCGTGCGGCTCCCCTGATGCCGCCCTCGCCTCATGAGGTTTGGGGCCTTCTCAGCCCTTGCGGACCAACCGCGTGAACTCCTCGGACATCTCGTACCGGATCTGCTTGGACGGGTCGGGGGGGAGGACCGGCCGCGGGGGAAGCGAAGCCTTCGCGAGGTCCGCGTAGATCTTCCACGAGAGGTCGATTCGCCGCGCGAGGACCTCGTCGACCTGCCGGAGGACCTTCCCCGGGACGCCGGCGACGACGCTCCCGGGCGGGACGATCGCGTTCTCCCGCAGGACCGCGCCGGCCGCGACGAGGCTGCCGCGGCCAATCTTCGCGCCGCTGTTGATCGTCGCGTTCATCCCGATAAGGCAGTCGTCCTCGATGACGCTCCCGTGGACGACCGCGGCGTGGCCCACGGTCACGTGGTCGCCAATCCGGCAGGGCATCCCCCGGTCGACGTGGAGGACCGCGTTGTCTTGGACATTGGAACCCTGCCCGACGGACACGGCATCGAAGTCCCCTCGGAGAACGGCCCCGTGCCAGACGCTCCCGCCCTCGGCCACGGACACATCCCCGACGAGGACCGCGGTCGGCGCGACGTAGATCATCGCCGCGGCGATGCCGCCATCCCTCTCAAGGCTTTCGCCGCACCTTCGGAACCCCGAAACTGTTCGGCGCGAGGGCCATCCCCTTCCGCGGCGTGGAGTCCTCGAGATGATGACCATGCCAGGACCTTCCGATCCCGGACCCATCCTGCTTGAGAACCCCAGCCACGGGGAGTCCTGCCCCAATTGCGGGAAGCTGACCCGCCGCTGGTTCTACGAGGCCACGACGATCTACCTTGAGTGCGAGCACTGCGGCTTCAAGGGGCAAGTGAACAACACGCCCCTTTCCGGGGTGCGGGTGGACAGCACGAGCCGGCGCGTCGAGCCGCTCGAAGCGTGAGACGGCCGGGTCACCCCGAGCCCGCGAGTCCTCCTCCGTCGACCACGAGCACGGACCCGGTGACGAAGGACGAGGCGTCGCTCGCGAGGAACAGGACCGCCTGCGCGATCTCCTCCGGTCGGCCCATGCGCCCGAGCGGGCGCTGGGCGGAACCTTTGAGGAACGAGGCCGTGTCTTCCCCGAGCTGGCGTGCCTCCTCCCGGAGCATGGGCGTGTCCGTGTCGCCCGGGCAGACGCAGTTCACCCGGATGTTTTGCGGCGCGTGGTCCAGCGCCATCGCCCGCGTGAGGTTCACGACGGCACCCTTCGATGCGCAGTAGGAGGCCGCATTCCGGCCGCCCACGAGCCCCCAGCCGGAGCCCGTGTTCACGATCGCGCCTCCTCCGCCGCGCGCCATGGAGGGGAATGCGGCCTTCGACATCAGGAAGACGGACTTCACGTTCACCGCCATCACGCGGTCCCAGTCCTCCTCGGTGGTGTCGATCACGGACGCGCGGCGGACGATGCCCGCGTTGTTGAACAGGATGTCGAGACGGCCGAAGGAACGGACCGCCTCCTCGACCGCCCCGGCGCACTCGGAGGCCTTCGTGACATCCGCGCGGATGAAACGGGCCCGTCCGCCGCCCTTCACGAGGTCCTCCGCGACCGCACGGCCCTCCTCACGGATGTCCACGAGCACCACGGACGCGCCCTCGCGGGCGAACAGGATCGAGGTCGCCTTACCGATGCCGGACGCGGCTCCGGTCACGAGGGCCACCTTGCCCCGGAGCCGTCCCCCTTCCGCGGATGCCGTCATGCCTTCCTCCTCCCGCTCCCCGCCGTCTCGCGCAATTTCCTGCGGTACGCCCGCCACGTGATCGCCCACTGTCGCGGGTCGTCCATCGGCGACGGGTCGTTGCGGTGGACCGTACTGCGGTGGGGTGCCGTCTTCACGGTCTCCGGGTCCCGGCGCGCCTCCTCGGCGACGTGCCGGATGATCGCGGCATACTCGTCCAGGTCCGCCTTCGAGTACGACTCGGTGGGCTCGAGGGTGCACGGCTCTTGGACGATCCAGGGATGGTGGCTCGTCCAGTAGTGCACGCCGAAGTCCGCGGCGCGGAGGCCGAGGTCCTCCGAGTGCACGCCCGTCTCCCGCGTGAGGTCAGCCCAGCTGTACCGGACCTGCTCGATGCGGCGCCTTCCCTTCGCGTAGGGCGCGCTCACGCCGCGAATCTCGAGCATCTTCTTCAGGAGGTAGTTGTTGTTCAGCACCGCGACCCGCGCGACCTCCCGCAGGCCGTCGGGCCCGAGGCTCCTAACCCAGGCGTAGGCCCGGAGGATTACCGGCGCGACGCCGTACCAGGGGCGGATCTTTCCGATGCTGTCGGGGCGGTCGTAGTCCAGGTGGTACCGCCTCCCGTCGAACGTGACCACGGGGACCGGGAGGAACCGGGCCAGCTTGCGCGTGACCCCGATGGCCGCCCCCGCGGGACCGCCGCAGCCGTGCGGCGTCGAGAAGGTCTTGTGGAGGTTGAAATGGCACAGGTCGAAGCCCGCCTCCTTGGCGCGCGTGATGCCCAGGATGCCGTTCGCGTTCGCCTGGTCGTACGCGCAGAGGCCGCCGACCTCGTGCACCGCGTCCACGAATTCCCGGATCCGCGGGTTGAAGATGCCCGTGTCCTCCGGGTTGGTGATCATGAGACCGGCGGTGCGCTCCGAGACCGCGGCCTGCAGCGCCTTCCAATCCGGGTAGCCGTCCGCGTCCGGATGTAGGGTGACGATGTCGAACCCCGCGGTCTTCGCGCACGCTGCGTTCGACGGGTGGGAGAACACCGTGGTGATGATTTCACGCCGCTGGTCCGCCTCGCCCCGCGACGCGTGGTATGCGCGGATGATCGAGGCGTTGGCGTAGACCGCCGCGGAGCCCGCGCCGGGCTGGAGGGAGAACGCGTCGAGGCCGGAGAGGGCCTTGAGGAAACCCTCGAATCGATACATGACCTCGAGGATCCCCTGGACGGTCTCCTCGTCCTGCAACGGGTGCAGTTCCGCGAGCTTCGGCGACCGCGCGAGCACGTCGTTCACCTTGGGGCTGTACTTCATCGTGCACGTGCCCTGGCCGACGTCCACGTTCAGGTCGGCGCCGAGGTTCTCCTGGGAGAGCCGCAGGTAGTGCCGCAGGACGCGGTTCTGCGAGATCTCGGGAAGGGCTGGCGGGGCCGCGCGGAGGACCGACCGCGGCAGGGAGGCGGCGACGTCGCCCACGGCGCGCTCGATGCCCGGTTCCGTCTCGGGCACGAGCACGCCCCGCTCGCCCTCGGCGCTCAGCTCGAAGATCACGGGCTCGTCCCACCGCGCCTGGTGGAAGTCCCGGAGCCGCGGCGCGCCCTGCGCCGCGCGGATCGCAGGGATGTCCTTCATGCGACCGCCTCCTCGATCGCGTCCGCAAGGCGGTCCAGGTCGCCCTTCGTGTGGACCTCCGTCACGGAATAGAGGGCGCACCCCTTCAGCGAAGCGAACTCGGACGAGAGGTCCTTGCCGCCGAAGATCCCCCGGCGAAGGAGGGCACGATGAATCCGCGTGACGCTCTTCCCCGTCCTCGAGAAATCGACGACGAACTCGTGGAAGAAGGCGCCGCGGAAGCGCGGCGCGCGGACGCCCGGGATGCGCGCGAGGCGTTTCGCGGCGTAGTGGGACCGCTGGAGGATCGTCTCGCCGAGCTCCCGCATGCCTTGTGGGCCGAGCAGGGCCAGGTAGGCCCCCGCGGTGATGCCCCAGAGCGCGGCCGCGGTCCCGACCCACTCCTTGCCGCCCTCCCGCAAGGCGAAGGAGGTTCGCTCAAAGGCGACGTCACCGAAGCCGTATTCGCCTTCCACGGAGGTCGATGTGATGCCGAAGAGGCGCGACGGGTACTCCAGTACGAACCGCGGCTCGTCGCGCGTCGCGATGAACCCCGCATGGCCGCCGCCGTAGGCCATGTGCATCCCAAGGGGTTGGAGGTCGCCCACGACGATGTCGGCGCCGTAGTCGGCCGGCGGCGCGAGGACGCCCAGCGTACTCGGGTCCACGCCGACCACGGAGAGCGCGCCGACGTCGTGGGCGGTCGCAGAGACGTCGTCGCCGCACGACGGGATGACGCCGAGATAGGAGGGGCTCTCGAAATAGACCGCCGCGGTCTCGTTGGAGATGGCCTCTTCTAGAGAGGCAAGGTCCGGCTCCCCGGTGACCGGGTCGAAGTCGAAGAGTTGCACGCGGATGCGCGGGCGCAAGTAGTCGCGGATCTTCGAGAGCTTGTCCGCCGAGACCGCGCGCGAGACGAGCACCTCGGAGCGGCCGGTGATCCGCGCGGCCATCCGGAGGCCCGTGGCCGTCGCCTGGAAGCCGTCGTACGTGGGGACGTTGACGACGTCCATGTTGAGGAGCTCACCCATCAGGCTGGCGTAATCGAAGAGGGACTGGAACCGGCCGTGGTCGTCGTACGGCTCCCCGGCGTAGGCGGTCAGGAACTCCGCGCGGGCGTTGATCTCGTCGCACACGGCCGGCACGAAGTGCTGCGTGCATCCCGCGCCGAGGAAGTTCAGCGACTCGGCGCAGCTCCGGTTCTTCGCCAGGAGCCCTTCGACGTGGCGACGGAGCTCCGGCTCCGACGCCAGCGCCTCAGGAATCGCGAGCCGGCCGCGGAAGCGCAGCGCCTCCGGGATGTCCTCGTAGAGGTCGTCCTCGCTCGCGGCCCCGATCTCGCGCAGCATCGCCTCCTTCGCGGCGCGCGCGGAGTTCGGGATGTACGGATGGGCGGTGGAGCGTCGCTTGCCCATGGTCCCTTCCCCCTCGGTGCCCCCGAGAACCCCGAGGAGGCTCATCAACCCGCGGTAACGACCGGCGGCCGCGCGGAGACCGCGCCCCACCGATGGCCTCTTATCCCGAGGGCCGCATCCCCCGGCTCCGGAGACGCAGGATGGTCGAGGTGGTCCGCCAGAACCGGCAGTTGCTCTGGCGGGACGCGGCGCGGCACGCCTTCGAGCTCCGGCCCATGCTCCTGGACCAGTTCCGGCACGAGGACTTCCGGGCCTGCCGCGTCCTCGACGTGGGCACGGGCGGGGGGCGCCTCGCATTCGTCGCGGCGGCCCTCGGCGGCCACGTGACCGGCGTCGATCTGGACCGCATGAAGCTCCAGCAGGCCCGCGCCTACGCGGGCGTCAAGGACGTCCGCCACGCGGACTTCGTCTGGGGCGACGTCGAGAAGACGCCCTACCACGAGTTCTCCTCGGAGCCCTTCGATTTCGTCATCAGCAACCTGTGCATGTCCCCCGAGATCGTCTGGCACGCGTCCCGCGGGCTCCGGCCCGGGGGGAAGTTCATCTTCTGCTGCCACCACGGGGACCACTGGAAGGAGACGCGCCGCGGTTCGCGATGGGCGTTCTACGAGGACACGATGGAGGACCTCCTCGAGGAGAACGCGTTCGAGATCGAGTTCATGGGCGTGGACACGATCGTCGCCGAGTTCGAGGAGCTCCGCGAGGTCGAGCTCTTCCTGCGGGACGAGACCGTCCGCAAGTGGGTCGAGGACGGGCGGTGGGAGGAGCTCTCGGACAGCTTCGCCCGCGGGGAGAAGCACCTCACGCAGTCCTACCTGATCGTCAAGGCGCACCGGCTCGCGCACGCGGCCCCGCTCGAGTAGGCTCCGGCAGGATTGATTCGGCAAAGCTCATACGAGGCCAGACGCTACCCGCCGCGGGAGAGGGGGACCACGTACCTCGGAGCCCACATGTCCATCGCAGGAGGCGTCGCCCTCGCACCGGAGCGCGGCGAGGCCGACGACTGCGAGGCCATCCAGATCTTCTCCCGCAGCCCGCGCATGCTACGGAACACGAAACCCCTCACCGTCGAGGAGACCGCCGCCTTCCAGGCGAACCTCGCGGCGCACCACATCGCCCGCGTCCTCATCCACGCGAACTACTTGATCAACCTCGCCTCGCCGAAGAAGCCCATGCTCAAGGTGTCCCGCGAGGCCTTCGTCGACGAGCTCGATCGCGCCCAGCAGCTCGGCGTTCGGGACGTCATCTTCCATCCGGGCGCCCACCTGGGCAAAGGAGAGGCCAAGGGCCTCCGCGCGATCGCGGAGAGCCTGGACTGGTGCCTCGACCACGCCGAGGCGCCGGACGTCTTCGCGGTCCTCGAGAACACCGCGGGCGCGGGGAGCGTCCTCGGGTACACGTTCGAGCAGATTGGCGAGATCATCCGGATGTCGTCCCATCCAGAGCGCCTCGGGCTCTGCGTGGACACCTGCCACACGTTCGCCGCGGGCTACGACTTCCGGACCCGCGACGGATACGATGCCCTCACGGGCGCGATCGACTCCGCGGTGGGCCTGAGCCGCCTTCGGGCGTTCCACCTGAACGACTCGAAGGGCGACCTGGGCTCCCGCCAGGACCGCCACGAGAACATCGGGAAGGGGAAGATCGGCCTCGAGGGCTTCCGCCCCCTCGTGAACGACGCCCGTTTCCGCGAGCTCCCCGGATGCCTCGAGTACCCGGGGGACGACGCGGGCTACCGCAAGAACCTCCGGGCGCTGCGGTCCCTCATCGAGGGCTACGTGCCTCCGAAGAAGGCGCGGCGACGCCGCACGTGAGGCGGCCGCGCAGGTCGACGAGGAGACCATAGAAGCGAGAGAGGCACCGCATCGCGGACGGCGAGGCCCGGAGTCGGCCTTCGACCGCGGGAACGCCCAGGAGGGCCCCCGCCAGGGCGGGCATCGCCTCCGCCCCCGAGGTCACGCGGCCGCCCGGGGAGACCGCGTGGGCCGCGCCGAGCCAAGCCCCCTCGGGAAGGCCCTGGAGCAGGCCCGAAGACTCCTGGATGGGGCGGATTCGGATCGCGCCGAGGAGGTCGATGCAGCGGACGAACCGGGCGAAGGCCGCGCAGACGCGGCAGTCGCGGTCGTACAGGAGGAAGGTGGCGTTCCCGGCGGCCATCCGGAAGATCGCAGGCCGCCGCGCCGGATGAACCTGCGGGGCTCAGAACGGCAGCTTGCCCAGGGCGATCGTGAGCGGGAGCAGCGCCTGGTCCCGCCCCAGGAACTTCGCGGTCTGCAGCGCGGCGTTCAGGTAGCTGACCGTGTGCTCCTTGTCGCCGACGGTCCAGTGGCCGTAGAAGTCCACGATCGTCGCGAGCAGCTCGTCCACCGGGATGCCGTTCTCGAGGGCCTGCCGCAGCGTCCGCTCCGCGGGAGGCGACTTATACCGGAGGCTGGATTCCAGCGCGGGGAGCAGGGAGTCGCGGTCCAGCGATTCCGACGGGCCGAGCTCCAGGAACTCCGGATAACCGAAGCGGGTCGTGAGGGTGCGGTACAGCTTCCAGGAGAGCCACGCGTTCTCCGTGGGCGTGAGGAAGCGCGACGCGAGGCGCGCTGCGTGGACGAGGCTCAAGGAGTGTCCGAGGAACCCGGGGTCCGCGCTCGTGGCGACGAGGAGCGGGCGGTACGCCTGGTCTGCGAGACCGGAGAAGGCGAGGGCTTGCAAGGTCGCCTCCACCTGGTCGAACGCCCCCTCGACGACCTGCTCGCCGAGGGCACCCACGTCCGCTTCGGCGTCACCCGCGCCCTCCCGCCCGGGGATGTCGGCTGCGCGGACGCCCTCCAGGGAGAAGGACTGGAGCCGTCCGAGGTTCATCAGGGGAACGAGCTCCTGGCCGCGCGACGCGGCCTCCGCGGCCTGGACGTAGCACGTGGCCGTCACCAAGTTGTGGCCGAGCCGGCCCACGTCGTCCAGGGAGGCGCGGAGCGCGACGTGGGCGGCGGTCTCGAGGCCGTGGTCCAGGGCGAGGCGGCCGAGGACGCTCGCGGCCTGGTCCCCCAGGCCGCCGCCGACCGCCTTGCGGTAGGCCGCCGCGAGGTCGTCCGCGGAAGCCGGCGGCACGGACTTGGCCATCGCCGAGGCCACGGCCGCGTCGAACGCTCGCCGCTGGAGCGTGAAGTTGTAGAGGACGAGGAAGCGCAGGAGCCCCGCGCCCCCGGGGGGCTTCGTCAGGAGCAGGAGGTCCCGGCCCGCGACCATCGTGAGCAGGCCGTGCGGCGTGTGCAGCTGAGGGTCGTCGTGGTTCGCGGCCGCGACCACGAGCCCCTGGAGGATCGGCCCCGCGTTACCCAGGTCCCGAATCGCCTTGTCGAACAGCGGGACCGCGTGCGCGTGGTCGGTCGTCGGCAGGAGGGCCAGGAGGCGCTCGAGGTCGGTCTGGGCCAAGGGACGGAACGATGGCGGAACCCGGATATGAAGCTAGGGAGCGATCGCGACCGATATTCGCGCCTCCAGACTAAACGCTTATACCGGAGCAGCCCGTTCGTTTCGGGCGATGCCTCCCTACGACGTCATCGTCATCGGTTCTGGCCCCTCAGGCCTCACGGCGGCCATCTACGCGACCCGTGCGAACCTCAAGGCGCTGATCATCGCCGGTCAGATCTCCGGGGGACAGCTGATGACCACCTCGGAGGTCGAGAACTACCCCGGATTCCCAGAAGGCGTCCTCGGCCCTGAGCTCATGGATTTGTGGCGGAAGCAGGCCGAGCGGTTCAAGGCCGAGTTCGTGGACGACGACGTGACACGTGTGGACTTCGGGGCCCGGCCGTTCAGGGTGTGGGTGGGCGATCAGGAGTACCAAACGAAATCGGTCATCATCGCGACGGGCGCGAACGCGAAGTACCTGGATCTTCCCAACGAACAGCGGCTCAAGGGGCGAGGCGTGAGCGCGTGCGCCACCTGTTTGCCTACGGGGTCGACCATCATGGCCAATGCCGCGCCGGTGGCGATTGAGTCGGTAGCTGAGGGGCAAAACGTCCTCACAGACAACGGCACGTTCCAGCCCGTCGCTTCGGTCGGAAGCCGACCGTACCGCGGGAACCTGATCGAAATCGTTCCCCGATACTTCCAGGAGGAGCCAACGCTCCTGACGCCCGAGCATCCCGTTCTCGTGGCAACGCTTGAGAAAGGGACTGGACCGAACTACTGGAACTGGACCTGGCACGAAGCGGACTGGGTCCCGGCAGGCGAGCTGACCCCCAAACACATCCTGCTGTACCCCATCATCTCGGAAACCAAGGATGTCAAGACGATTCGGATCTCAGAGCTCCTGGGGCTGCCCCGCGATGACGACGGGCGGGTTCACTTCCCGCACGAGACGGCGACCGCGAGACGGTTGATCGACGATGTCCCACTGGACGACGGCTTCATGCGGCTCGCGGGGTACTTCCTCGCCGACGGCACGATCACCAATCGAGGCATCACGATCTACTTCGGCCCCCAGGACGACGAGTACGTGGTGGATGCGCTCGGCACCATTGAACGGTTGTTCGGCTACCATCCGAGACTGCGCCACGAGGGCCGCGTCCGGAGGGTCGAGTGCTATGCCGGGATCCTGCGCGAGCTCTTCCTCAGACTCTTCGGCAAGTACTCCTATGGCAAATCGGTCCCGCACTGGTTCCTGTACCTGCCCACGGACAAACAGGGCGAACTCGTGAAGGGCTACTGGCGCGGCGACGGCGGCATCAGGAAACAAGGCTTCGTCTTCGTGAGCAACTCACCGAAGCTTGTGGCTCAATTGAAGATGATGCTCCTCCGCCTGGGCATCGTCCCACGCGTGAGCCGGCGGTCGGCCCAGGCACTCAACAAGACGAAGAGCGTGATTGACGGCCGGAGGGTGCGGTTCAAGCACGACCGATACGAGCTCCAGGTGGGAGGGGCTTGGCTGGACGTCGCCTCGGACGTCCTGGGAGTGTACCACCCGTTGCTCGCGCGGAGATCCCGATTCAACTCGCATGCGTGGATTCGGGATGGGTATGCCTATCTGCCTATCCACACGCTCAAGAAGGTCCGATATTCAGGGACGGTGCACAACCTCGCCGTCGAGGGCCGCAACAGCTACGTGACCGCGGGCGCGACCGTCCATAACTGCGATGGGTTCTTCTTCAAACAGCTCGACGTGGTCGTAGTAGGCGGCGGCGACACGGCCATGGAGGAGAGCCTGTACCTTTCGAAGCTCTGCAAGACCGTCACCGTGGTCCACCGCCGTAACGAGTTCCGCGCCAGCAAAATCATGCAGGAGCGGCTCCTCAAGGCGCCCAACGTCAAGGTGGTCTGGGACTCGGAGGTCGTCGACGTGCTCGGCGAGAGCAAGGTCGAGGCCGTCCGCGTGAAGAACGTGAAGACGGGCGCCACCATGGACCTGAAGGCGCACGGCTTGTTCCTCGCCATCGGCCACGCACCGGCGACCGGGGTCTTCAAGGGGCAGGTCGACCTCGACAAGGACTACGTCGTCCTCAAACCGCACGACGGCTACCAGACGGCCACGAGCGTGGACGGCGTCTTCGCCGCCGGCGATGTGCACGACCACCGGTACCGCCAGGCAATCACCGCCGCGGGCTTCGGCTGCATGGCCGCCCTCGACGTGGAGAAGTGGCTCCAGGCCCACGAGTGAGCCTCATCCGGTGTTCCGCAGGCCATGGGAGATTCCGTTCACCGTCAGCAGGATCGCCCGCAGCAGCTCCGGATCCTTGCTCCCGCCACGGCGCTTGCGGTCGAGGAGCTCCGCCTGCACGTAGTTGAGCGGGTCCAGGTACCGGTCCCGCCGCGCGACCACGGCCTTGAGC
>JAJYKG010000213.1 GCA_021788795.1 Thermoplasmata archaeon
AGGCCGGGCCCGCATCGTTTTGGGCCCGCCGAATTTTCCCCTCACCAGGGAGCGAGGTCTTGCTCATCCTATGGAAGGCGAACTTCAGCGGCACGAGGGGACAGCTGGTGCAGGTCACCGCGAAGATGCGGGTGGTCGCGGACACACGCGGGGAGCGGGTCGACGGGCCGTACGACGCGCAGGACGCGGACCTTCTCCACCTGATGTGCACGAAGTCGGCCAACGTGGGGGAGACGGCCTGCGAGTTCCTGCCCTGGGTGGCGCAGAACCAGATCCCCCTCGAGCCCGTGAGCTGGAGCGTCGCGCTCACCGAAAAGGAGTTCTGGGGGTAGGACCGCCGGCCCCGGACGGGGGCGACGGGGCGCCAGGCGAGGCGCGCTGACGACCCGCGCCGGGTCGGCGAGCCGACCGTCGTCCCGGGATGGGCGCTGCCGCGGGATGGCGAGCGCTGGGTCGCGGGCGCCGCGGTGCAGGCCGCCGACGGGCGCCTGCTGGCGGCGGGGCGGCACCCGCTCGCGGCCGTCGACGGGGGCATCCCGTTCCGCCCGAGCGCAAAGGGGCGGGACGGCTGACGCTGAACCTTCCCGGAGCCACGGGGCGCCCGGCCCTCGTCCCCGGTCTCGCGGGTCACGCGGCCCGCGTTCCCTGGGTCCGCGGGATGACGCCCCGGTCGATCCGGCGCCACGCCCAGGCGTACGCCGCGGCGAAGACGAGGGCCGGGATGGCGTTCAGGACCCTGAGGGCCCCCAGCCCGCTGATCTGCGCGTCCGCCGCCTCGATGACGGAGAGGTCCACGGGGTTCGACGCGAACGCCCGGGTCACGGCCTGGGTGAGGATCGGGTCGATCACCACGACGAGCAGGTAGACGGAGACGACGACCTGGCAGGCGACGCCGGCAAGGAGCAGGAGGCGGCCGGGCAAGTCCTCCAGGTCGAAGGCGATGAGGGCGAAGCAGACGCCCATCAGGGCGACGGCGGCCAGGCTGGCCTCTTCGAGACCACGCCAGGCACCGAGGAACGCGGTCGCGGCCGAGGGCCCCGTGCTCGACCCGATGCCGAACACGGAGTTGGCGAAGGACGCCAAGACGACGAACTCCGCGGCGTAGGTGAGGATGAACAGGATGACGGAGGCCCACACGAGCGTCTCGTGGCGCGCGCCGAACGGGCGGCGGCCGAGGATCATCAGGATGGCGCCGATCGCGCCGAGGAGCAGCCCGAGGTACTCGATGACCGGGATCCACAGGAGGAAGACCGCCAGGATCAGAAGCGCGAGCCCCGTCTTCGTGCGCGAGAGGGCCGTCCGGTCGGGCGTCGGCATGCCGGGCGGGGGAGTCGGCGGCCACTCGGGCGGACGGTCTTGCAGAAAGGTCGCCGGCGGGGGCCGGTCGGCGGTCTCGTGCTCCGACGGCAGGATGGGGGGAAGCATGCCTCCACGCTCCCTCCCTCATGGGCGGAAGCCCGTATCTGGTTTTCCCTTGCGCCGGTCAACCCCGCGGCCGCGTCCACGTCAGGGCGAGCGCGCCGCTCATGTCGAGCACGACGAACCCGGCCTTCAGGGAGCACGTCAGTGTGATCGTGCTGAGCTCGTACTTCCCCAGGGCCGAGGCCCTCTGCACGGAGCCGTCCGCGGCCTCGAGCGCGCGCCGGAGGCGCGCCGTCATCCGGTCGTCGCCGAGGACGGCGCTCCCCTGGAACTCCGGCTCGTACCTCGCGATCGCGTTCTCCGGAACCGCCGCCTTCGCGGACGCGCGGGCGCGTCCGCCTCCCGGTCGTCGCTTCGCAGCCATGGCGGGTGCATCGTGGTTCCGCGGGCATGAAACCTCGTGCCCGGCGTCGCGGGCGGGGCGGCCTCCCGCCCCGCGCCGGTCCGCAGCCGTCCGTTCCACGCGTGGACCGGGTTCGCCGCTCACTCGACCTTCGCGAGGATCTTCGCGGCCTCGTCCAGGGTCCACGCCTTCATCGTGACCGCGCGCGCGTTGCCCTCGCTCCCGCTCGACGAGACTCCGCTCGCGTCTCGATCGAGCGGCGGGGGCGAAGGTTCCGCCGCCGCACTCAGCGCATGCCTCCTCGTGGTCCCAGGGCGAGCGCCCCTGCGGATTCAGCGCCCCCTCGCGGAACCCGGGTACGTGCTGCGCGGCTCGCCCCCGTGTAGCCCCACCGAAAGGTTTCAATCCTCGTCGACTCCTCAGGTCTGCTGGAGGGGGGTTCCGTGGCCACCTGTCCGACCTGCGGGAACAAGGGGTTTGGCCTCAAGGTGTTCGGATGCTCGACGTGCAACCGCCCGGGATGCGTGCGGTGTCTCACGATTCCCGTCGGCATGAGCTTCCCCGATGCGGAGGGACGGCAGGCGACCGCGTACTCCTGCTCGTGGGACTGCTTCGACCGCGCCGTGCGGTACCAGATGTCCCGGGGCCAGACGGTCAGCCCGTGGGGCGAGGGCTACGTGTTCATGGGCCGCATCCTCACGGGCGAGGCCGCGTGGCGCGTGAACCGCTTCCACGTCGAGAACCTCGTCCTCGCGGGCCGCTACGAGGACGCAGCGCGGCTATACGAGCGGCTGGGCTTGTGGAAGGAGGCGGGGGACATGCGGAGCCGGATGCGGCAGCAGGTGGTCACCCAGGTCCACGTGAACATGAACGACCTCCTCGAGCAGCTCCAGCGGATGGGTCTCTCCGCGACGTACACGTGCCCGGCGTGCCGCAGCCCCCTGTCCATCACCGGAGACATGCGGCCGGACGCTCTCACGCGATGCGCGCACTGCGGCTCGATGCTCCGGCAGACGGACATCGTGGACGCGGTGACGCGGGTCCTGAGCGCGCGGTAGGGCTACGACAACCTGACGAACGCGACCTGGGGGTATATCGTCGCCACGCGCAGCTGTGCCCGCGCTCCGTCCGCGGACGCCCCGAGCGCACGCTCGAGTCCGGCGATGGTGTACGACAACCGGACGGGGCTCCTCCTGCTGTCCGGAGGATCGACGTGGGACGCTCTGCTGAGCGACACCTGGCGGTACCGTCCCGCGCTCCCGCCTGCCCTCTCCCTCTCCGCGTCGGCGAGCCCCGTCGATGGGCCGGCGTCGCTCGTCGTCGCCTTCGACATGGCCCCGGCGGGTGGGGTGCCGCCCCACACCTACGTGTGGGACTTCGGCGACGGCTCGGAGAGCTGGGTCGCCCACCCTGCACGCGTTCCAGCGCCCGGCACGTGCAGGGCCGCCTCACGGTTGTCGACCAGACGCAGAACGCGACATCCTGGGCCGGGGAGGTCGGGGCCGGCCCCCTCGCCCCGAGCCCCTCCGCCGCGCCGTACGCCATCGGCTCCCCCGCGTCGATTGCGGTCGTCACGGTGGCCGAGACCGTGGCGGCAGCGGCGACGTGCGCCCTGTTGGGCCTCCCCCGTAGGCGTTCGTCCGCGCGGCCCTAGGGTCTCCTAGCCGGGAGCCGCCGAATCCCGCGGCCTCCGGCTCACTCGACCTTCGCGAGGATCTTCGCGGCCTCGTCCAGGGTCCACGCCTTCATCGTGGTCGTCTTCGCGTTGCCCCCGCTCTCCAGGAGGAGCGCGGCCTGCATCGCGATCTCGTCGTTCGGCGCCTCGGCCAGGGCCACGAAGTCGTACTCCCCCATCGTCGAGAAGATCTGGATCTTCCCGCCGCGGTTCTCCACCATCTTCACGACACCGGCGAAGCGCTGCGGCGCGTCCATGACGTCCTGCAAGCCCCGCCCGGTCCACTTCACCAGGGTCACGTAGTGCGGCATCCGTCCCTCACCCCACGGCCACAGGATGGCACGGGCCCGCGGGAGCATAAGGCTGCCGCGCTCCCGCTCGACCGCACGGTGGTCTCGACGGGCCGAAGGGCTCAGACGCGCACGGTCTCTTCGTCCTCGTCGTCCCAGGCGACCTCGAACCCGAGGCACGCGCAGTCCTCGACGTCGCACGCGTCCGTCTCGAGGTGGCGGTCCAGATCGTGGCCGCAGACGCAACGCCAGTGGTGCGTCGTACCCTCCCCGACCCCCCATCGTCGTCCGAGCGGGTGA
>JAJYKG010000214.1 GCA_021788795.1 Thermoplasmata archaeon
AAAATGTCGCCCGGCCCGGGAACGGGGAGTTCCGTCGCGATCCTCAGGACGATTTTCCGTATTGCAGGCGGCGGGGCGGAAAGTCTCCATGCCGCGGTTGGGCGATCCGGTGGGGATTGCTACTCTGTCGGAGGCTTGCCGGGATGGTGATAAATCCCGTGCCATCCTGAGCGCGGCGGTCCACATGTGCGACCGGGCGTGCGATGACTGCGGGTGGCGCGGTGGCCACGGGCGCGAAGGCCACGGCGGCCGGGACCACGACCGGCGCGATCGAGGGCCCCGGCGCCGCTGACTCGCCCGGCGTCCCAACCGCGCGTTTCAGTGCCGAGAATTAGGTTCTATAATCGGAAGCAAAGTCATAAGAACCTACCTCGTGTTAGTCGCGCCAGGAAGGTTGTGATGGCGGTCTCGAACGAGGACGTCATGAAGGAACTGACCCGACTTCGCACGGAGATCCAGCAGCTGCGCGAGGTCGTGAACGCCCTCTTCAACGCGGTGTTCGAGGAGTCCGAAGAGGAGTGGGATTCCGCCCCCGAGAAGGACGAGTTCAGCCTCTACAACTGATTCGCCGCGGCCCTGCGTGAATCGGCCCCGCCAAGCTCCCTTATACTCGGTTCGGTCTACCCGAGTCCGTGCCCGACCTCCGCGAGATCGTCCGCGACCACGAGCGCTGGCGCCTGCAGGAAGCGGTCAACCTCCAGCCCTCCGAGAACGTGATGAGCGATGCGGCGCGCGCCCTCCTCGCCTCAGACTTCGTGCATCGTTACACGCTCCCGACGCGCTACGCGCCGGGCCTCGGGGACGCGAAGAATGCGTACCGCGGCACGCGGGGCACGGACGCCATGGAGACCCTCGGGGAGGGCCTGGCGTGCGAGGTCTTCGGCGTCTCCCACGCCTCCCTGAAGCCGCTCTCCGGCCACCTCGCTGGCTTCCTGATGCTCCAGGCATGCACGCACCGCGGGGACCGGATCCTGGTCATCCATCCGGAGCACGGCGGCTACGACGGCTACATGCCCGGCTTCCTGCCCGACTACCTGGGCCTGAAGGTCGACTTCCTGCCCTTCGACGCGAAGACGTGGAACCTGGACCCCAAGGCCGCGGCGGACGCGGTCCTCCAGAAGCGCCCCCAGCTCGTCCTCGTGGGCGCGAGTCTCATCCTCTTCCCGTACAACCTCCGGTGGCTGCGCGGCGCCTGCGACGACGTGAACGCCGTCCTCGCGTACGACGCGTCCCACGTGCTCGGCCTGATCGCGGGGGGCGAGTTCCAGCGGCCGTTCCTGGAGGGCGTGGACGTCGTCACCGCGAGCACGCACAAGTCCTTCCCCGGCCCGCAGGGCGGCCTCCTGCTCTCGAACCGCGCCGACCTCTTCGACCGAGCCATGGACACGATCATGTGGCGGACCCAGGACAACGCGAACTGGGCACGGATCGCGGCGACCGCCCAGGTCCTCCTCGAGATGAAGGCCTTCGGGAAGGCGTACGCGAAACAGATCGTCGCGAACAGCCAGGCGCTCGGGAAGCAGCTCGACAAGTGGGGCTTCCCGGTGAAGTTCAAGGACCTCGGCTTCTCGAGGTCCCACCAGCTCCACGTCGACGCCGCGGCGCTCAAGGAGAAGTGGGGGCTCGAGCCCTGGGAGCTCGCGGACCGCCTCGAGGCGAACAACCTCATCGTGGACGCGGTGGGCCGCATCGGGACGAACGAGGTCACCCGGATGGGCGCCAAGGAGGAGGACATGCAGACGATCGCGGGACTCATGGCCCGTGCGGCCCGGAGCGAGGACGTCCGGAAGGAGGTCGCCGAGTTCCGGGGCGGGTTGCACCTGTCCTACGTGATGACCTGACCCCTGCCTTCACGCATGCGTCGCGGCCACCCGGTGGAGCGGGGCCGCAAGCTTCGTGCCGCGGAGGTGCCCGTCCGGGGAGCGGACCTGGAAAGATGCGCCGAGAGCCCGCCCCGCTGCGGAGACCGTGGCCGGCCGCGCTCCCGGTCTGCGCCCTCCTCTTGGTTGGGGTCAGCGGCTCCTTGAACCTCCTGGGGCTGGGAACGACGATGTCCCGGTCCCCGGCGACCTCGCTCGGCTTCCCGGCCGCGTTCTACTGGCAATGTGAGGGCAGCGCCCCTCCCGTGGGCGACCAGGTCGTCGTCCTCCCGCCCGTCGGGGACGCCGCGGCGCTCGCGGCGGACCTCGCCTTCTGGTACGTCGTGTCCCTCCTCCTGGTCCGGCGGCAACGGTCGTCCACGGCGCCTGCGCCCTCCTGAGCCGCGGCGGAGGCCCCGCATCGGTCCCGGGACCGCTTCCGCGGGCCCGTCGCACGGAGGGGAAAGGACAAAAGCGGTTGGCCCCTTAGGGCGGGCCGTGCGCGCGGAGCACGTGCGGGAATGCCATGGGCCTTAGGGCGGTTCTCCTCCTCAGCGGGGGCTTCGACAGCCCGGTCGCGGGCCATCTCATGGCCCGCCAGGGCTACGACGTCATCGCGTCCCACTTCTCCCTCGAGCCGATCACGGACGACGGCTCGACGGTCAAGAGCCGCAAGCTCGTCGAGATCCTCGGCCTCCCGACGCTCTACGTGGTGCGCGTGGGCGAGGCCTTCGCGGAGGTCGCCCATGCCTGCCACCGCCGCTTCTACTTCGTCCTGACGAAGCGCCTCATGGTCCGCCTCGCGGACGCGATCGCGGACCGCGAGTCCGCGGACGTCCTCGTCACCGGGGAGAACCTCGGCCAGGTCTCGAGCCAGACGCTGATGAACCTCCGGGCGATCGACGCCGCGGCGCGCCACCCCGTCCTCCGCCCCCTCATCGGGATGGACAAGCAGGAGATCATGGACCGCGCGAAACGCATCGGCACGTACGACACGTCCGTAGGCCCGGAGATCTGCGACCTCCTCGGTCCGCCGAAGCCTGCGACGGCGGCGAGGATCGAGCAGATCCTCGAGGAGGAGACAAAACTGGACATCGACGGCCTGGTGTCCGGGTGCCTCCGGGGCGTCGCCCCGGAAAAGTTCAAAGGGGAGCGGACGCCTGTTGCGCAGGCGCCCAGCCTGGAGGCGCCCCGGTGACCTACTACCTCATGAAGCCCTGCCGAACCGCCACGGCCTTCGTGTCGACGCTGAAGAAGCCCGCGCGCGTGGACCTCGCGCAGGCCGCGGAGCGCCTCCGGGTCGCGGGCTGGTCCGTCCACGACGTCAAGGTCATGCTCATCCTCGACGGCGATCCGGAGCTCACCCTCTACGAGAGCGGCAAGATCCTCGTGAAGACGGACGACCCGGCCGCGGCGCGTGGGGCCATCGACCGCGTCTATGAGGCGATCGGTCTCGCCGCGCCCGTCGTCTCCGCCTGAGCCCGGGCCGGGTGTGAAGGGGCCATGCGGTAGCTTTTTAGCTGGCCCCCCGATGGCAGGCCGGGGGAGTCGTCAAGGTGCGAGCGCGCGCGGTCGTGGTCATCGCCCTGGGGTTCGCCCTCATCGCCGCGGGCGTCTCCTTCTACCTCTCCGCGACCGCGACGGGGACCCTCGCGATTCGGGTCCGGGACGCCCCCACCACCTGGTCCCACATGCTCGTCACGTTCTCCGAGGTCGGCGTGCACCCCGCCTCCGCGCCGAACGGCACCGGCTGGCTCGAGCTTCCCCTCCAGAGCGCGCAGATCGACTTCCTCGCCCTGGGCAACCTGACGAGGGTCCTCGCCATCGACCGGGTGGCCCCCGGGGCTTACAGCCAGGTGCGGATTCATGTCTCCTCCGTCTCCGGCGTCCTCTCGTCCGGCGCCCCCGTGGCCATGACCGTGACGGGCGGGACGTTGATGGCCTCGACGCCGTTCACCCTGCGGGGCGGGGCGACCACCACGGTGACCCTCGAGATCGATCTCGCCCAGTCCATCGTCCAGACGGGCGTCGGCTGGGTCTTCGCGCCCGTGCTCGGGCCGGTCGAGGTCGGCTAACCCCCTGGGGGACGCCGCAAGGCTTGAGAGGGCCGGCGGGATGCGGACCCGCATGCTCCGGGTCCTCGACGCCTCCGCGCTGCTCACCGG
>JAJYKG010000215.1 GCA_021788795.1 Thermoplasmata archaeon
TGCGGATTGGATATCTCACACACCAAGACATCAGAGCCTGGTTTAACGAACCGCAATGGGATCGCGCCGCGTTGATCCCGCTCCCATCCATTAACAACGCCTTGGTCACGATCACCGCCCAAGCCACCGGGGATTGGCTCGCGAGCTCACAGACCTACACCGGCAGCATCAGCATCGCCACGCGGCCGCCCCTGGCGGTCGCAGTACAGGCGAATCCGTCCACAGGGACCGCCCCTGTGACCATCACATTCACGTCGACGGTGAGTGGCGGCACGCCGGGCTACACATACGCCTGGACGTTCGGCGACGGGGGCACGTCCACGTACTCAAGCCCATCCTATACGTATGATTCCGCGGGGACCTACACGGTGACGCTCGTGGTCACCGACGCGATGGGCCGGATCCAGTCTACCTCAACGACCGTGACGGTGCAGAGCGCACCCAGCGGCGGCGGGAGCACCGGCGGGGGTTCGACCGGGGGCACCACGGGTGGCACGGGCACGTCGCCCTTCGACTGGACGCCGGTCATCGCGATTGTCGTCATCGCGGCGGTGGTGATCGTCGTCGTGGCCCTCCTCGTCTCCCGTCGGCGGATTGCGCCTCCCGCGCAACCGGCCGATCGGCCGCCCTACCAGCCACCGTTCCCGCCGCAGCCATGAAGGAGCTGAGAGAAAATGCCCTTCGTCCAGTCCTGCGTCCTCTGTGGGGACCACAAGGCGTTCATGCACGATCCGCACCTAACCGCGTGCCCCACGTGCGGGGCTCCCTACTGTCGGTCGTGCTACAACAAGCTGCCCAAGGTCAAGGTCGGTCTGCTGAAGAGCCAGCCTCAGTGCCCGCGATGCGCCCAGGCGTCCGCAGCCGCGAGGACTCCCTACGCCGCCTATCCAGCCCCGGTCCCGCCTCCTCCGGCGCCACCATCGGTCGTTGTCGTTCCCCCCATGTACGCGCCGCCCTACCCTCCACCCGCCCAGGTAACGCAGGTGCGGGAAATCGTCAAGGTGCCGTGCCGCTACTGCGGCAACCTCGTTGAGAACACTGCGACCACCTGCCCGAACTGCAGCGCGCCCCTACGGTAGCAGGGTTCGCCCTTGAGGGTGCGACACTCATCGTGGAGGCGGAGGCGAGGATGACGCCGTTCTGGTCCCCGACCTTCTGGAACTTGCGGATCGCGTCGTTGTACTTGTTGAGCGCCGTGCCGAAGTCGCCGCGGAGGAGGTAGTCGTTCGCCTGGTCGAAGACTTCGGAAGCCGTCTTGAAGAGCGACATCGAGGGGCCCCAGCGAAGGACGGCCCCGACGGGGCGGGCTTAAGGATTGGGGTCCCATTCTACGGTCCGTTACTAGCGCCGCAGGCGCCCGGTCGCAGACGAAGGAGGAAATGGGGAAAAGGGCCCGCTCGGGGAGAGCGGGCGTCGGGGCGAGCTCAGCTCGTCGCGATGGGGCCGATCACGGGCGTGAACAGGTAGCCCGTGGCGGTCCACACGATCGAATGGCTCAAGCTGACGTTCAGCGTGAGGCTGGACGTCTGGCCCGTCGCGACGGTGAACGGGTCGTCCGTCCGCAGCCTCCTGTTCACAGCAGCCTCCGCGTCTCACTGGCTTCTCGACACGGTCGTCCACCGAAAGGACCTCCCGGTACTCGGCTTCGGGCATGACGGGACCGTGGGCCTCGGATTGTGGACCCGACCGAGGCTGGCCTTCGCGGTCGAGTACGTCTTCTATGCAGCAGTGACCTTCCTCGTCTTCCCGTGGTCCGCGGTCCTCCCCGTCCTCGTCATCGGGTTCGCCTTCCACGCCTTGAACGCCAACTCCTTCTTCGCCTTCACGAAGCGGAACCCGACCCCATCGCCGGCAGCCTATGCCGGGTTGGCGTTGTTCGGGTTCATCGCCTTCAGCCTGGTGTTCGTGTTCGCTGTGGGTCACGTGTAGCCAAGGGCTGGTCGAGGACGTCGAGAAAAGGCGGAGAGCCCCGGTCCGGGGATCGGCCAAAGCGAGCGGCCCTGGATGTCCTCAGGGCCGCGACTCCAGAACGGTTTTCAGCGTCTGGAAGTTGGCCTGAACCCCTCTCTTGACTGCGATTGACGCGATCGGCGAAAGCAAATCGGCGGCGCCTCCCAACGATCCTTCGGCGGAGAGGGACATCCGCGTCCGGTCCCCCTGGGGTTCGAACGTGTACCGGTACAAGAACGGCGTCGGCCCGGAGGTGACGCGAATCGCGTATCTCTCGTTGGGCTCGTATTCCACGACGCGCAGGGTGTTCTCCACGGGGCCCTGCGGGAGCCGTCGGGACATCGAGTATTCCGTTCCGACCCCCACCGGGCCCGCCGACGTCTGCCTCACCTCGCGAACGGCCGAGTTCCACGTCGAGCCGTTCTCCGCGCGGGCCACGAAGGAAAAGACGGCCTCAACCGGGCGGGCGATGACGACCTCGGCTCTGAATCGGACCATGGCAATGTCCCTTCGTCCTGGACACACAGGGGTTTGACTTAGCGTTTGAGGCGGGCGGCACCGGTGCGGGGGTTGGAGTCTCGTCCGCGATGGCCCGGGACGGCCTCCCCCGGCAACACCTTCCGCGTGGGCGCACTCGTCTGGCTCTCTGCCGGCGAGGCCTTGCACGGGGCCGCTCGACGCCGGGGAATCCCGCCGGCCGCACAGCGCGGCGATTCTTCGAGGTGCCTCGGAGCTCGAGTCCGATGAAGGGGACCGCTCCTCACCCCCCTAGGCATCGAAATCCGACAGGTTCAAGGGGCCGACGAGTTGCCCGTGGGGCCCAGTGCCCCGCTTGCCTGGACCTCGGTCCTGGCCCAGGCAACGGGAGGATTCGCAACCGCGCACGGGACGGAGTGAGACACCATGCGGACACAATCCGACAAGGGACGGATCTTTCGCGAGCTCCACGAACGCGACGGCGCCTTCGTCATCCCCAACCCGTGGGACGTCGGCTCCGCGCGCATCCTGGCCCACCTGGGTTTCGAGGCGCTCGCGACAACGAGCATGGGGTATGCGTTTTCGATCGGTCGGCTGGACGGCACGCTCAGCCTCGACGAGACCTTGGCCAACGCTTCCGCGATCGCGTTGGCCACGGACCTGCCCGTGAGCGCGGACCTCGAGAAGGGCTTTGGCGACGAGCCCGAGGCCGTTGCCGACACCATCCGGCGTGCGGCGGCCGCGGGGGCCGTCGGTGGCTCCATTGAAGATGCCACCGGAAGGCCGGAGGACCCGATCTACGACATGGACCTCGCCGTCGAGAGGGTCCGCGCGGCCGTGAAGGCGGCGCGCGCCCTTCCGTTCCCCTTCATGTTGACGGCTCGCGCGGAGAACTTCCTGCACGGCCGCCCCGACCTCCGGGACACCATCGAGCGGCTGCGGGCCTATCAGGAAGTAGGGGCGGACGTCCTGTACGCGCCGGCCCTCCCAACCGGGGAGGACATCGCCGCCGTCGTCCGATCCGTGGACCGTCCGGTGAACGTCCTGATGGGTCGGGATCCCCAGCTGAGTGTCCAGGAACTCGCAGCGATGGGCGTCAAACGCATCAGCGTGGGGAGCGCCCTCTGCCGCACCGCTCTCGGCGCATTCCTCAAGGCCGCGCGGGAGATGCACGACCGGGGCACGTTCACCTTCGCGGCGGATGCCGTGAATCCGAAGGACATGATTCCCGTCTTCAGGACCTGAACCGTGGCGTCTCGTCCGGGCGAGGTCCCTAGCGCCGGGGGAGCAGACGATCGACCTAGCGGCGAAGATGCCGTCGCCTCGGACGGCCCGTATCGTGGGGGATTTCACCTGGTTTGCGAGGCAGGTTCGAATGTCTCGAAGCGGTAGGCGACCTCGGGACCGCCCCGGCCTTCGTACGCGACCTGCGCGACGAGCAGGGCGAAAGGTTCAGCGTAGCGCGCCATCCGCAAGGGGCCCACGTCCACGGGATCGAACCCGGCATCGAGGATCAACTCGGCCGCCACGTCCTTGGCGGACTCGTCGTCGCCACAGTACACGAGACTCGGCC
>JAJYKG010000216.1 GCA_021788795.1 Thermoplasmata archaeon
CCAGTTCGTCGGGACCTTCGGCGCCGCCACGTCCGCGGACATCGAGGACCGCATCAAGGACGAGCTCGTGAAGCAGCTCATCGTCACCCTGGGCAAGATGAAGGCCCAGGGGCTCAAGGTCACCGACTTCGCGGCGAGCCTGAACGACATCGAGCAGGGCACGCTGGCGAACTCGAAGCCCCACTTCGCCAACCTGGGCGTCGAGATCGTCCAGGTCAGCGGGATGAACATCCCTCTGCCCGACACGGTCAAGGCGGCCATCGACAAGATGGGTGCGGCCCGGACCCTGGGCCGGACGAGCGCCGCGGCGTACCAGCAGTTCGCCGTGGCGGACGCCCTCACGAGCGCCGCCGCGAACCCGAGCGGCGGCGCGGGCGCCACGGTCGGTCTGGGCGCGGGCATCGGCCTCGGGTACGGCATGGGCTCCCAGCTGCCCGGGATGATCGCGCAGCCTGCCCAGGCCCAGCCCCAGCAGCAGATGAAGGCCTGTCCGAAGTGCGGCACGATGAACCCCGTGACGATGAAGTTCTGCGGGAACTGCGGCGCGGACACGAGCGTCGCCGCGGGCAGCAAGCCGTGCATCAAGTGCGGCAAGCCCGTGCCCCCGGGCCTCAAGTTCTGCGGAGAGTGCGGCGCCCCCCAGTTCCTGAAGTGCCCCGACGGCCACGAGGTCCCGGGCAACATGAAGTTCTGCCCGGAGTGCGGCAAGCCCGTCGCGCCGGCGTGAGCGCGCGAGACGCGAACCCGGGTGGGATCTCGGTCCCATCTGGACCTTCCTCCTTTCCCATCCCCTCCCGTGTGAGCCCATGGCCTCGTCCGCGCAGCCTCCGGGCCGCTGGGAGTCCCATCGATACATCTAAGAGCGGACGTGGGAATGGCGTCGCACAACGGAAGTGAGACGTCATGGAACCCGTGCCCGCCTCGACGATTCCGCCCGCGGCTCCCGCGGCTCCGCAGCCGCGTCTGAAGCTCTCGAAGGTCGTCCTCTACGCCATCCTGGGGATCACGATCGTCGTCGTCGCCGCGATCTTCGGCTTCATCCTCGTCAGCGTCGTCGGCCTGACGAACCAGCTCTGGGACATGGGGCTCGTCAGCCTGGTCATCGCCCTCCTCTTCTACCTCGTCTACGCCGGCACGCACAACCGTACGATCGTCATGCCCCTGTCTGCCGCCTTCTTCGTCATCGGCATCGGGAGCTTCTACGGCTCCATCCTCGCGAACCCGGGCAGCGGCTCGCTGAACCAGCTCATCCTGATCGTCCTCGAGTCCATCTTCGTCGTCATCGTCCTGGCCGCGATCTACATCATGTCCCACCAGGCCGAGTCGGACAAGGTGCGCAAGAGCCAGCGCCGCATCACGCCGTAGGGCCGCGTCCTACTGGACGCAGAACTCGTTGCCCTCCGGGTCCGCCATCACGACCCAGTACTCGCCCTGCGCCTCCCACGGCTGGAGGCCGCGCACCTGCTCCTCCCAGGGCACGAGGAGCGTGGCCCCGAGGCCGAGGAGGCGCGTGACCTCCGCCTCCACCTTGGCCTTGCGCTCCTCGAGCGGGACCTTGCCTCCGCCTCCCACGTTCAGGTCGAGGTGCAGGCGGTTCTTCGCAGGCTTCGGCGTGTCCATCTGCTGGAAGTACAGTCGGGGCCCCTTGCCCTCCGGGTCCACGACCGCGCTCGCGGCGTTCCAGTCCTCCCGGGGGACGTGCGTCGCCTCCAGGAACGCGTCCCAGGATCCGTACCCGGCGGGCGGCGGTTGGATGACGCAGTGGAGCGCCCCCGCCCAGAAGCGGGCGAGGCGGTCCGGGTCCGCGCAGTCGAACACAACTTGGATGGAGGTGGCCATGCTCGTTCCCCATCGGGGGCAAGCTCGGCGGCTTATCTAGGTTGCGCAGGGGCGCGCGAACGCGGAGGTGGACGAGGACGAGGCCGCGCGGATCGCCCAGGAGGGGATCGACGCCCACCAGAAGGAGTTCCTCAAGGACTCGACGCAGGGCCCGTTCCGCCGCTGAGGGCCGTCACTCCTCCGTCTCCTGCTGGTCCTCGGAGTCGGCCAGGTAGGCCCCGCAGTTCGGGCACATCTCCGCGTCGGGGTCGACCTCCCAACCGCACTCGGGGCAGTGCTCCATCCCTTGCCTCGGACCCCATAGGCCTCTCGCGGGCCTATAAAGTAGTGGCATTCAGTAGTCGTCGAGGGTGGTGGGCCCCTTCTTCGGGGGCGGCCGGCGGGGCAGCTCCGCGAGCTTCGCCTCCGCCTCCGCGGCGGCCCCGCGCCGAGCCTCGAGGACCTTCTCCGGCGCGGCGGTCACGAACATCTCGCCCCCGGGCTCGCCGACGAAGATCTTCTGCTTCAGGTCGCGGCGCAGGCGGTCGAGCTCCACGTGCATCTTCCGCTCCTTCCGCCTCGCGCTGTACAGGAACGCCTCGTCCCGCGTGTCCTTCGTGACGAGCATGATGACCTTGCCCTTCGCCGTCCGTCCGGTGCGGCCGCGCCGCTGGATCGTGCGGATCTCGGAGGGCACGGGCTCGTAGAAGACCACCAGGTCCACCTGGGGGATGTCCAGGCCCTCCTCGCCGATGGACGTGGCCACGATGACGTTGACCTCGCCGTTGCGGAAGCGTTCGAGGATTTCCACCTGCTCCTTCTGCCTGAGGCCGACGTCCACGCCCTTCGAGGACTGCCCGACGAACCGCACGGGCTTGATGCCCGGGAGCTTCGCGAGCTCGCGGGTGACCGTCTCCGCCGTCTCCCGGTAGTGCGTGAAGACGATCACCTTGGAGTCGGGCTTCGCCATGAACTGGTCGCGCACGACCCAGGCGGTCTTCTTGAGCTTCGGGTGCTCCGCGCTCGTCTCCAGGGCGATCTTGATCGCCTCCTGGACCTTCGCGTGCTTGATGAACTGCACGTCCGCGCGCGACTTCGCGTCGGTCCCGAGGCGGTCGAAGTACGAACGCAGGGAGCCCATGCCCTGGGTCTCCGCCAGGGTGATGGCGTGGTTCGCCTTCATGGCGATCGCCTGCGCGGTCATGGCGCCGAAGAGGCGGCCGTCCTTCTCGCCGCCGTCGAGCCGCCTGCGGATCTCACTCCCCGCGGCGAGGATGTCCTTCGTGGAGGGCTTGGGTTTGCCCTGGAGGAATCCGATCTTCTTGAGCCGCTCCACCTGCTCGTCGTAGACCGTCTCCAGGAGGCCGCGGATCTCCTTCGCCTCGTCGGGCGCGTCGATGGGGATGCGCTGGATCTCCAGGCCCTGGACGTAGGGCACCACGTCGGCGTCGGACTCCGTGCGGATCTCCACCGCGGTGATGCCCAGGTTCCCGCAGACCTCGAGGATCTTCTCCGCCGAGGAGCCGGGGGACGCGGTCATGCCCAGGACGAGGCGCGTGGCCACGTCCTTGTAGACCGCCGCGACGTCGGCGTAGGCGTAGTCGCCCACGGCGCGGTGCGCCTCGTCGAAGACGATCAGGCTCACGTCCTCGAGGTCGTACCGGCCTGCTTTGAGGTCGTTCTTGATCACCTGGGGCGTCGAGACGATGATCTTGTTCTCCCGCCAGAGGAGCTCCCGGTCCTCGGGCGAGGCCACCTCGCCCGTGAACACGGCGATGCGTTCGACGATGAGGACCTCCTTCAGGGAGGCTGCGTGCTGCTCGACCAAAGGCTTCGTAGGGGCGAGGAAGAGGACCTTGCCGCCCTTGCGGCGCAGGATCTCCGCGATGACCATCGCGGCGATGACCGTCTTGCCCATCCCCGTGGGCAGGACCACGAGCGTGGACCGCGAGAGGCACGCCTTCGCGATGTTCACCTGGTAAGCCCGCTCCTCGACGGCCCCTCGGCGGAGGAGCTCATGGGTGACGAACACCGCCGACCACACGCCGGGGTGCCGTGATAACCCTTTCCGTAAGGTGGCCGGCTTCTGGGACGCGCAGGTCCTCCGGGCGGGGCGGGGGCCCGGCCCCGGGGTCGGGAGCCGTT
>JAJYKG010000217.1 GCA_021788795.1 Thermoplasmata archaeon
CCGGGGTGATCGCATCGACGGACTGCCCCCCTACGAGATGGCGGCGCGCGGCCTCGTGAAGACCTTCCAGATCCCCCGCGAGTTCGGCGCCCTCACCGTCCTTGAGAACGTCATGGTGGCCGCACCAGAGCAACCCGGGGAGCGCCCGTTCCGGTCCCTCCTCGGGACGCGGCGGGTATGGGACGCCGAGGCCGCGGTCGCGGACGGGGCACGGGCGTGGGTCGAGTTCGTGGGCCTCGGCCATCTCATGGACGAGCCGGCCAGTCACCTCTCCGGGGGCCAGCGGAAGCTCCTCGAGCTCGCCCGGGCCCTCATGGTGGGGCCCGACATGATCCTCCTCGACGAGCCCGTGGCAGGCGTGAACCCGATCATGGCCGCGAAGCTCATGGACCTGATCGAGCAGCTCCGCGGACAGGGTCGGACGTTCTTCCTGGTCGAGCACGACATGGACGTGGTCATGCGACGCTGCGATCGGGTCATCGTGATGCACGAGGGCCGAACGATCGCGGAGGGGCGGCCGGCGGAGATCCAGACCAATCCCGCGGTCCTCGCCTCCTACTTGGGGGCCTGAGGCGACGCCGCCCATCCTTCAGGTCGAGAACGTCGTCGCCGGATACGGGGAAGCGGCCATCCTGCGGGGGGTGAGCGTCCACCTGGAGAAGGGGGAGGTGGCCGCCATCATCGGGCCCAACGGCGCGGGGAAGTCGACCCTCATCAAGGCCGTGAGCGGATTGATTACGCCGACGTCGGGGCACATCCTCCTGGAGGGGCAGGACATCACCGGCTTTCCGCCGCAACAGATCGTGGCTCTGGGCATGAGCTACGTCCCGCAGGTCCGAAACACGTTCCCGAGCCTGACCGTGCGAGAGAACCTGGAGATGGGCGCGTATCTCCTGAACTACGGACCCGCCGGCTACCTGGGCAGCCTGGGGTCCTCCCTGGCACGGGCCCTCCGAGCTCCTTTCCGTGCACGCCGTCGAACCACGAGCGGCCGATCGACCGGGACGGCCGGCGGCCCCGCCCCCGCGGAAGGGTCGGGTGAAGCGCGCTACTACTCGACGAAGCGGGTCTCCGTGTCCGTGGTGCGGGACCGCATGGAAGCCGTACTCGGACTGTTCCCCACGCTTCGTACTCGTCTCTCCGTCCGCGCGGGGAACCTGAGCGGAGGCCAGCAGCAGATGGTCGCGCTCGCGCGTGCCCTCATGCTCGACCCGAAGGTCCTGCTCATCGACGAGCCGTCCGCGGGTCTCGCTCCGACGGTGGTGGATCTCATCTTCGCGCGGATCGCCGCGATCAACCAGGAGGGCACGTCCATCCTCCTCGTCGAGCAGAACGCGAAGAAAGCGCTGCAGATGGCGCACCGCGGCTACGTCCTCGAGATGGGGCGCAACCGGTTCGAGGACGCCGCGGACCGGCTCCTCTCCAACCCGGACATCGCGCAGCTCTACCTCGGCGGAAAGGGCCAAGAAAGGGAAAGGGGGGCCCTCGGGGCCCCCTGATGCGCCTACGCCCGCCAGGTGTCTCGCCAGACCGCCTGGGTCACGCTCATCGCGGAGGTCGAGACGCCGGGCGTGAACAGGGTCTGGAGCTCGGCCGAGTAGGAGGGCTGTCCGTCGAGGAAGGACACCATCCGGTAGATCTTCCCGCCCCGGGCGGTGAAGCCCTGCGCGAACACCTGACCGAGGCCGACGCCGTACGCGTTGTCCACGTAGAACACGGACATCGTCCGCCACCCCGCGACGTCGTAGGCATACCACGCGGCCGCGGCGCCTTGGAGGGCGTCGCTGGGCGCGGTCCGCCAGAACTGGTCCGTCGTGTCCAGGCTGTCGAACGCCGGCGAGGTCGAAGCCGGAGAGATCTCGATGATGCCCGCCGGAACGACCTTGGCGAGGACCGACAGCGAGACGCTCGAGGCCGCCGCGCCGACGATCACCTGGGCGCCCGCGCTGATCGCGGTCTGCGCTGCGGCTGCGCCCGTCGACGGCGTCGTGGCGCTGTCGTAGTGGAGCAGGGTGAGCTGCTTTCCGCAGATCCCGCCGTGGTTGTTGATGTCCTGGGCGGCGAGGGTCGTGCCGTTCTGCATGTCCGGCCCATACGAGGCGAGCGTGCCGGTGAGCGGCAGGATGGTCGCGAAGGTCGGGGTCCCCGAGATCGTGCAGGCGGTCGCTAGTGGGACCGCCATCGTGCTCAGGGACGACGCGTTCAGCCACGTGCCTTCGGGGATGAACTGCTTCTGGTAGATCTGGTTCGTCGCGTTCAGTCCCCACACCATGTAGTCCGAGCCGACGTTCCCGTACTGGTCGAAGTCCAAGGCGCCTGACGCGCCGTAGTAGTCAATCGGGGTCCCGGCTTGGAGGTCCGACACCGCGGTGCTCCACTGGCCCGGTCGGATGGTCTGGGCGCCCGCGGGCACGATCTGGCCCGCGACGTAGCGCAGGGCCGCCTTGAAGGAGGTCGAGTTCGTGTTCAAGGCGTTCGCGGGGTCCGTGATTGCGGTCCGGACCATCGCGAGCGCGGCCACGAAGACGGCATCGTACGACTGCGCGGAGTAGAGGCCCGGTGCGTGGCTGTAGTTGCCCTGGAACTCCGTCGTGAAGATGTAGTTCGAGTTGTTGTAGCTCGACGAAATCGGCGACGTCGGCGCGGTGCCCAGAATCGACTGCACGCTGATTCCCTTGTTCGCGAGGTCCGTGAACAGCGACTGGGCTTCCAGGCCCTCGGAGAACAGCCACTGGGTGGGCCACTGAGCGCGATTCGTCCACCACTCGGGCATGATTACCTCGCCGTCGCCGGTGTACCCCACGAGGTAGACCGCCTGGGGAAGATTCGTCGTGCTCGCCGGTGTGAAGACCCCGGCGAAGTACAGCGCAATCAGCGCGACGACGATCACAATCACCGCAATCGCAGCCCACAAACCCGTTTTGCTCTTCTTCGGAGGCTTGGGCCCCTCGTCCGCGGGGGCCGGTCCCGCCTTCTGCTCCTCCATCGACATTCCCCGCTTCCTGATTCTATAATCCCGTGATATATTTTTCCACGCCCCGGACAATCCTCGAACCGCTTAAGGCCCACCGAAACTCGTCGGCGGCCCTGCGAGAGTGGAGCGGGGAGCGGGACGCCTTATATACCCCCCCGGTGGTTGCGCTCCGGGATGGCGATGCTTGTGTCCCTTTCCGCAACCCCCTTCCAGGTCCCGTTCATCGACACCCTGTTCGGCGTCTTCTGCGCCTTCGTGGTTGCGGCCCTCGTCGTCTTCATCTTGGTCGCGCTCTGGATGTACAGGGACGCCGAGAGCCGCGGGATGAGCGGGGGCTTGTGGGTCGTGCTCCTCCTGGTCGCGTCCCTGTTCGCCTCTTTCATCGGGGGCCTCATCGTCCTCGTGATCTACTTCGTCGTGCGGTCGGACCACCCGGTCGGCTACGGGCGGTACGCTGGCTATCCCGGGTATCCAGGCTACGCGGGCTATCCCGGATACCCTCCCCCGTACGCGCCCCCGGGGTACCCGCGCGCGGTGGGAACCGCACCGCCGCCCGTCCCGCCCTCCGGAGCCGGCGTGTGCCGGACCTGCGGGGCGCCGCTGGAGCCCGGCGGCGCGTTCTGCGTGCGCTGCGGCGCGAGGAACTAAGCGCACGATGGCTTTATGGCGGGACAGCCCTCTCCGCCGCGCGGTGCGGGCATGAAGAGCTCCGACGTGTCCGGGTTCTACCGGAAGAGCCCGAGGGAACGATGGCAGATCGTGCGCGACTTCGGGGGGCTCTCGGAGGCCGAGGTCGCGACCCTCGGGAACACGGGCGCCCTCGCGTTCGACCAGGTCGACCACATGATCGAGAACGTCGTCGGGGCGCTCCCGATGCCCCTCGGCATCGCGGTGAACTTCCTCGTCAACGGCAAGGACTACCTCGTGCCTATGGCCATCGAGGAGCCCAGCGTGGTCGCCGCGGCCTCGAA
>JAJYKG010000010.1 GCA_021788795.1 Thermoplasmata archaeon
GCCCGCGGCCGACCGCGACGCGCGCACGAAGGAACTGCTGAGGCTCATCGGCCTCGAGAAGCGCGGCACCCACCGTCCTGACGAGCTGAGCGGCGGGGAGCAGCAGCGCATCGCGCTGGCCACCGCCCTGGCGAACGACCCGCCGCTCCTCCTCGCGGACGAGCCGACCGGCGAGCTCGACACGAAGACGGGGCACGAGATCCTCGAGCTCTTCCGCCGGCTGAACGCGGACTTCCACAAGACGATCCTGGTCGTCACGCACGATCAGCGCGTGGCGAACATCGCGCACCGCGTCCTCCAGATCGAGGACGGTAAGATCGTGGGCGAGGTCGCCGCCGCCTGAGCCTCGATCGTTCCCACTCTTGATAATTCCGGGGTCCTTCGGAACCGTAAGGACGTCGGCTCCATGCCCCTCTCGGCCGATTGTGTCCGTGGAGAAGGGAGACCCATGCGAAGGGTCGTGTTGGTTGGAGTGGGCTTGCTCATCGGGCTCGTGATGGTGACGGCGGCGATGAGCGGGGCGATGGCCAAGTCCTCGTCCCGCGCCACCTGGACGGTGATGGTGTACCTGGACGGGGACAACAACCTCGATCCGTACGCCCACGAGGACCTCGCCGAGATGGCCGCGGTCGGGTCGACCGCGTCCGTGAACGTCGTTGTGCTGTTCGACGAGGTCGACGGGCCCGCGCAGTTCCTGAAGGTTACGGCGGGCGGGAGCCAGGTGGTCTCCGGCTTCCCGCTGAACGGCGTCGAGGCGGACATGGGCGACGGCAACACCCTCGCCGCGTTCGTGGACTTCGCCTTCGCGAAGTTCCCCGCGAACCACGTGCTCCTGGATCTCTGGGACCACGGGGACGACTTCCGCGGATTCGCCTGGGACGACCACCCCAACGCCGACAACTCCCCGGGCAGCGACTGCCTGACCCACACGGAGATCAGCAACGCGCTGAGCGGTCACCACTTCGACCTGCTCGCCTTCGACGGGTGCGTGATGAGCAACCTCGAGGTCACCTACGAGTACGCGGCGCGCGGCATTTCGGTCGACTACATGGTCGCCTCGGAGATCTACATCCCCGGCCAAGGCTTCGCGTACGACGGCATCTTGGCGCCGCTCGTGGCCGATCCCGCGATGAGCGCCCTCGACTTGGGCAGGGCGATCGTGGACTCCTACATGGACTTCTACTCCGGCGGCGGATTCCAGGTCGGCCTCTCCCTCGTCAAGATGTCCGAGGTCCCCGGGCTCGTTTCGTCCGTCTTCGGCCTCGCGTCCGCCCTCGGGGTGGACATGCCCGCGGTGCGCGAGTGCGTCGGCACGGGACGCGGCGAAGCCCACCTGGGCTGGTCCATGACCGGCTGGGAGGCCTTCGTCGACTTCCCGACCTGGCTGGCCCCCACGGAGGCGTGCCTCGGATCCGGCTCGCCGCTGGCCCCGCTCTTCGATGCGGTGTCCTCGCGCCTCGCGTCCGCCCTCCCGTACGTGCGGAACGCGCACGGCCTGGAGGTCAAGGGCGCGGGCGGCATCGGGGCCTTCTTCCCGGGCTCAGCGGGGTCGTTCGAGAACAACGTCTTCTGGCACGGGACGTACTTCCTCGCCACGCAGTTCGCGATCCAGGGATGGTACGCGTTCCTGGACTCCTACTGGGGCGGCAAGTAGCCACGGGAGCGGGAGAAGCGAGACCCGCGGGACCTCGGCCTCAGAGGGAGACCTGGGTCCCCATCCCCTCGTTCCGCGCGCGCTCGTAGACCAGGGCGCCCACCGCCACGTCCTCGATCGCGAGGCCCAGGGACTTGAACAGCGTGACATCTTTCGCGCGCTGGCGGCCCTTCACCTTGCCAGCCACCACGGACCCGATCTCGTGCACGTCGTCCCATTTGAGGAGCTTCCCCGCCACCGGGGCGGCGAGGTCCCCCGCCTCGAGCCTCGCCTGCTCGACCGAGTCGGCCGCGATGAACGTGCAGCGCTGGATCACGCCGGCGTCGAGCTCCCGCGAGCCGAGGCGGTTCGCCCCCATCGCGTTGATGTGGACGCCGGGTGCGAGCCACTCCCCGCGGACGACCGGCTTGGAGGAGGGCGTGGCGGTCACGACGATGTCCGCGCCCCGGACCGTCTCCTCGGGCGACGCGGCCGCACGCACGTCGAGGCCGAGGGTCTTCGCCATCCGTTCCGCGAACGCATGGCGTTTCGAGGCGTCCCGGGAGAAGCACCGGGCCTGCACGATGGGGCGGACGCGCGAGACGGCTTCGAGCTGGCTCTCCGCCTGCCATCCCGTCCCGAGGATGCCCACCGACGAGGCGTCCGTACGCGCAAGGTACTTGGTCGCGACGCCGCTCGCGGCGCCCGTGCGGCGCTGGCCCAGGCGGTCCGCCTGCAGAATCGCCAGGGGCTCGCCCGTGTTGCCGTCGAAGAGGTGGAACCAGAAGCGTGCGCCGTCCCTCGAGACCGTGTACTCCTTGAAGCCGTAGTAGCCGCGGCCGGGCCAGGACGCGGGCATGAGGTTCAGCATCCCGTGCGCGCCCCGCACCCGTTGCCGCGGCCGGTTCTCCGCCTTCCCGAGCCCGAGGTCGCGGAGCGCGGCCTCCACCTCCCGGAGGGCGTCGTCCATCGTCAGGAGCCGTTCCACGTCCTGCTCGGTGAGGAGGAGCATGGGCTCCCCGAAGCCCTCCGCCCTCATGAAGGCGAGGTGCGCGACCGGGGTCACGCGGCCCGGTGCTTCAGGAGTTCCTCGGGGTCGAGCGGCGTCCGCGTGAGGCGGTGGCCCGCCTGGCGCTCGATCGCGCGCATGAGCGCGGGCGGCACCCCGATCGTCGGCGCCTCCCCGACGCCCTTGGCGCCGTGGGGGGCGTTGGACCGCGTCTTCGCGGTCTTGACGACCACGCGGGGGCTCTCCGTCGCGGAGAGGAGTCCCGCGTCGCCGATGGTCCCCGCGAGGGGCTGCCCGTCCGAGTCGTAGATCGCGCCCTCGGAGAGGACCTGCCCCATCCCCTGCACGCTGCCCCCTGCGATCTGGCTCTCCACCATCTCGGGGTAAAGGACCTCGCCCGCGTCGTAGTACGCGAGGATTTCGTGCACGCGCACCATGCCCGTCTCGTCCAGGTGGGCTCGCACCAGGTTCGCGCCGAGGGAGTTGAAGTTGCCCTCGGGCTTGTAGAACACGGTCTCGTCGTAGCGGCCCGCAAGGAGGTTCTCGGGGGAATATTCGCCGGAACCTGCGACCTTCGCCTTGATCTTCCGGGCGGCCTCGACGACCGCGCCGCCGCCCACGATCGCCGTGCGGCTACCCCAGCTCCCGACGCCCCTGGGCACCGCGTCCGTGTCGCTCGGCAGCAGGTCGACCACGCCCTCGGGCACGCCGAGCTCCCTGGAGACGAGCCGGCGCACGAACACCTCGTGGCCCTGACCTTGGGGGTTCCCGCCCGTCCAGACCTTGAGGCGGCCGTCCTGGACCGCGATCCGGGCCCCCTCGCCGTCGCGGGCCGCGGGAACCAGGACGAAGTTGCAGAAGCCCGTGTGGCCGTCGGAGACGCGGTTGCGGTAGTCCAGCTCGCGAATCGCGTCCTGGAGGAATGAGCGGTAGGAGGAGGGCACCTGGAGGCCCGTGGGCGACTTGAACGCCTCGTCGCTCGCGTTCGCGAGGCGGACGTCCACCGGGTCCATGCCGATCTCGTCCGCGAGGAAGTCCATCATGCGCTCGGTGAAGAACGCGGCCTCGGGCCGTCCCGCGCCGCGGTACGGTCCCAGGGGGACCTTGTTCGTGATCACGACGCGGCCGACGACGTGGGCCTGCGGGATCCGGTAGGGCCCGGTCATCTGCATCCCGATCCACCGCGGCGTCCAGTCCGCCATGCCGACGGAGTACGCGCCCCCGTCGACGAGGAGGTCGCCGCGGAGCCCATGGACCTTCCCTTCGCGGTCCGCGAAGAGCTTGACCTTGGCGCGCGCTCCGCGCCCCTGCTCCGTGGCCTGCAGGTGCTCGTACCGCGTCTCGATCCACCGCACGGCGCGGTTCTTGTTCCGCATCGCGATGTGCGCGGCGACGATGTACTCGGGGTAGATGCCGCCCTTGCTGCCGAAGGCCCCGCCCGTGTCCATCTGGATCACCCGGACGGCCTCCTTCGGAAGGTGGAGGCTCTCCATGAAGCCCTCCTGCCAGCTCGGGACGGACTGGGTGGAGGCGTAGACCGTGAGCCGGCGGCCGTCCCACTGGACGACGACGCCGCGAGGTTCGAGCGGATTCGGCACCACGCGCTCGTTCCGGAGCGTCTCCTCGATGACGACGGGGACCGCGGGATCGTCGAAGGCCGCGCCGACGGTCCCTGTGCCCGCCACGTTCGACGTCGTGCCGGGGTGGATCGGCTCGCCCACCAGGGCCGCCTCGGGGTCCGAGATCGCCTTGAGCGGCTCGTACTCGATCTCCACGGAGTCCAGGAGGTCCTCGGCCTCCGCCGCGGTCCGCCCGGTGACCGCGGCGACGGGCTGCCCGACGTAGTTCACGCGGTCGCTCGCGAGGACCGGGTAGGCCACCGCGCCCATGCCGCCCTCGCCGCCCTCGCCCACCGCGCTCATGAGCTCGTCGATCTCGGCATGGGTGAAGCCCCCCTTCACGGACCGGAGGATGGCGCGCGCGTAGCGGCTGCGGACGATCTTCAGGTGGATCATGTCGGGGAATACGAGGTCGGCGACGTACCGCCCCTGCCCGGTGGCGAATCGCTCCTCCGTGTCGGCCATCTTGGGTGCACCCTCTCGCTGGTGTCGCCCTCGAACCGGGACGCGTCGATAAGACTTTGCATTCCCGGAGGCCCGGGGAGGCGGCTTCGGGCGACCGAAGCGGCGCCGGCTGGGCCCCGTTCGGCGAGCGGGCTCCCCATCGCTATTTATCCCGCGAAGGGCTTCCGAATCCCCGATGATCGAGGCCGTCCTCCGCGTCACGTTGCCTTGCAGCTGGGTGACAGAGGTCACGGGCGAGTACGGCGCGACGCTGAGCGTCGTCGAGCAGAAGCCCGCAGCGGGCCGGACCCTGCAGAGCCTCGTGGAGATCGACCCGGGCGACTCCGACCCGAACGCCATCGTCGCGAGCCTGCGCAAGAACCGGTTCGTCCACGAGGTCGAGGCGATCGTCCCCCCCAAGGGGAAGATCCTGGCCACGCTCCTCGTCGACCACTGCCACGCCTGCCGTGAGCTCGCGCACTCGGAGTGCTTCCTCACGGACGCGACCGCGACCGGGGGTGGCGGCTTGGAGTGGCGGCTCCTTGCGCCGCGCCGTTCGTCCATCGAGTCTCTGGTGGCCACGCTGCAGGAGCGCGGCATCCCTGTCGAGCTGGCCTCGATCAAGAACGTGAAGGGGTCGGGGAGCCTCACGGATCGGCAGGCGCGGGTCCTCAGCCTGGCGTACGAGCTCGGCTATTTCGAGTTCCCGAAGCGGATCAACCTCACGGACCTGGCCAAGAAGGTGGGCGTCTCGAAAGCCGCGCTCTCCGAGACTCTCCGCACCGGCGAGGAGAAGGTCCTCCACGCGTACTTCCAGGGCCTGATGAAGCGCCCGCGCTGACCCCCGAACGCGTTCGGGGAGTCGGCTTACACCGGCGGCACGTCCCACGCCACCAAGGACGTGGTACGATGGCGGACGGGCAACTCAATCCCGTGGCGCATGAGGACTTCCGGCGGCAGACGATGTCGGGGACGCGGCCCATGGGCCGCGGCCTCCTGGCGCTCGTGGTGTCGATTCCCCTGATCCTGGGCGTGTTCGCCGGGGCGATTGGCGGGTACGTCCTGCACGCGCCTGCGGCGGCGACCGCCGGCTCCGGCGTGCCGGTGACGTTCCATCTCCAAGTCTACGACTACTACTTCAAGGGCGTCGGCGGGACGATCGACAACGTCACGAACCCCCGGCTGAACGTCTCCGTGGGCGACCCGGTCACGATCGTGATCACCGATGAGGTCGCGGACACGCACAACCTCCACGTGGACGGGTACAACGTGCAGAGCGCGAACGTGTTCGGCGCCGGGTCCTCCGCGAGCGTGTCCTTCGTGGCCACCCAGCAGGGTACGTTCGACTACTACTGCGCGATCCCCGGCCACCGCGAGATGGGGATGCAGGGCAGCCTCGTCGTGGGCAACGGCCAGGGCGGCGCGACCTCCTTGCCGCCGATCGGCCCGGAGGTCCTCCCGGTGAGCGACATCGTCCACAACGCGACGGACGTCCCGCCGCCGATCACGCGCACGACGCCGACCACGGTCAACATCTGGCTCAACGTCACCGTCGTCAACGGCCAGATTGAGCAAGGCGTCTCCTACACATACTGGACGTATAACGGCAAAGTCCCTGGACCGTTCTTCCGCGTCCTCGTGAACGACACGGTGGTCGTGCACTTCCACAACGGGGACCCCATGATGAACCACTCCGTGGACTTCCACGCGGTCTCCGGACCGGGCGGCGGCATGTACGCCTCCATGGCGGGGCCGGGCCAGAACACGACGTTCTCCTTCAAGGCGATGGTGCCGGGCCTCTTCCTCTACCACTGCGGCACGCCGGACGCCTCGGTGCACATCGCGAACGGGATGTTCGGGATGATCCTCGTGCAGCCCGACACGCCCCTGCCGCCGGTGGACGAGGAGTTCTACGTCATGCAGAGCGAGTTGTACACGATCTGGCCCATCCACACGGTGGGCAATCAGGAGTTCGACGGCGCCAAGCTCCTTGCCGAGACGCCGACCTACTACGTCTTCAACGGCGCCTACCGCGGCCTCACGGGGAACCACTCCCTCAACGCCCAGGTGAACCAGACGGTCCGCATCTACTTCGGCGACGCGGGCCCGAACTTCATCTCGTCGTTCCACGTGATCGGGCAGATCATGACCCGCGTCTGGCAGTACGGGGACCTGATCGACCCGCCGCTCCACGGCGTGCAGACGGTGCTCGTGCCCGCCGGCGGCACGGCCGTCGTGGACTTGACCTTGGTCTACCCGGGGTCGTACACCCTGGTCGACCACAGCCTCACGAGCGCGGTGGACCTCGGCGCCTTGGGCGTCCTGAACGTCACGGGCTGGGCGAACGACACGGTCTTCAACCCGAGCGCGTGAGGACCATGCCGACCCGGGCCGCGGTCTACGAGGCGGGCGCGGATCTGGAACCGTTCCAGGTCCTGGCCGGGGAGCACGCGCTCCTCCGCCTCCAGCTCACCCGCGCCCTCGACGCGGCGCGGGCGAATCCGCTCGGGTCCACGGCGAGACGAGCCCTCGCGGCCCTGTACGACGGCTTCCGCCTGCACCAGCGGCGGGAAGACCTCGTCCTGGTCCCCGCGTGCGAGCGCCTCTTTGGCGGCCGGGACGGGGCGGCCTCCGTCCTCCGGGACGAGCACGCCGCGATTCGCCGGGCCTTCACCGCCGCCTTGGCGAAGCCCGTCGGGCTCGGCTCCCTCTCCGTTCCCGCCCTGCACGAGCTCCATGGCCTCCTCGAAGCCCATTTCGTCCGCGAGGAACGGGTGCTCTTCCCCATGATGACCGCGCACCTCGCGCGCCGCGAGGCCGCGGACCTCGCGCGGCGGTTGCGTGCCACGCGGCTCGCGTGACCGGGGCCACAGCCTCTAAGCCGTGACCCGGCTATCGGAGGGCCGGGGACTCGCGTGGCGAAGTCGCGACTCACGTTCTACGGCGGCATCAACGAGATCGGCGGCAACAAGTTCCTCCTCGAGGACGGGAGCTCGCGGATCTTCCTAGACTTCGGGAAGAACTTCGGCCGGGAGAAGCAATACTTCGACGAGCCCTGGATCACCCCGCGGAAGGAGGAGCACCTCCTGGCCCTCGGCATCCTGCCCAATCTGGACCGGATCTACAAGAAGGACGCCGCCGGCTCGCCCGGCGTGGACGCTGTCCTCCTGACCCACCCCCACACGGACCACTACGATTCGATTCGCTGGCTGCGGAATGACATCCCTGCTCACATGACGGCCACCACGCGCGCCGTGATCTTGGCCCGGGAGTTCTCCGGGAGCACGGGTCCGTCGAAGGACTACCACATCGGGGACTGGACCAAGGAGGGCGGTCAGCAGGTCTACCGGCCCATGGAGACCCTCCAGCCCGCCAAGCCCATCCGCGTCGCCGGCCTGGAGACCACCGCGTTCCAGGTCGACCACTCTGTCCTCGGGTCCGTCGGCTACGTCGTCGAGACCTCGGCGGGCAACGTCGCGTACACGGGGGATTTCCGGCTCCACGGTACGCGCGGTGACGACACGCGGAAGTTCCTCCAGAAGGCGGCGGAGCACGAGCCCGCCGCCCTCCTGATCGAAGGAACCCACGTCACGGAGTCCAAGATCGAGTCCGAGGAAGAGGTCGAACGCAAAGTCACGAAAGTTGTCGAGGACACCCGCGGGCTCGTCGTCGCCGGGTTCGCTCCCGCGGACATGGACCGACTCAGCACGTTCCACAAGGCCGCGGTGGCCACGGACCGCACCCTGATCATGACGGAGAAGCAGGCGTTCATGCTCCACCAGCTCACGAGCCAAGGGCTCTTCGGCGACTTCGACCTGAAGTCCAAGAACGTCCTCATCTTCCGGAAGGAGCGGGCGCGGTCGGCCCGGTACCTCGACCTGCTCCAGGACACGTACGGCGGCAAGGTCGTGGAGGCCCGGGACGTGAGGGGGTTGCAAGAGAGGGCCATCCTGGTCGCCGGCCTCCCGGACATGCTCGCGATGCCGGAGATCGACCCCGCCCCCGGGAGCGTCTACATCCTCTCCTCGAGCGAGCCGTTCAACGAGGAGATGGAGATTTCCTACGACAAGCTCATGGAATGGCTGACCCGCTACGGCCTGCCCGTGTTCCAGGTGCACGCTTCCGGGCACGCCACGGCCCACGACCTGCGGCAGGCCGTCGAGACGATTCGCCCCAAACAGGTCTTCCTCGTCCACACGGACCGGCCGGCCCTGTACGCGCGGTTCCTCGAGAAGCTCGGCTTCAACACGGTGAAGCCCATCGAGGGGACGCCGTACCCGGTCTGACGGGATTCCCCGCGGCCCCGGAGTCAGAGCCCTTCTTCCGCGCGGTCCACGGCCCGGAGGATGTCGAGGCGTGTGATGATCCCGAGGAGCTTCCGGCCCGGACCCAGGACGACCATCCGTGTGACCTGGAGACCGTTCATCGCCTCGAACACCTCGTGGGCCGGAGCATCCCCGCCGATGGCCTCGAAGTGGGACTGCATGACTTGGGAGATGGGTGCCGTGGGCGACCTCGCGGCGAGATTCCGGAGGTCCCGCCGGTACGCGAGGCCCAGGACTCTGCCCTGAGCGTCGACGATTGGATAGGAGAAGTGGCTGTCCTCTTCGACCCGCGCCTGCGTCTCGGCCGCGGTCGTTTCCGGGCGGAAGGAGACGACGGAGCCCACCATCACGTCCTGCACGCGCTTCCCGGCCAGCAGCGAGAGGTCGATGGGCGCGGCCCTCCGCGTGATCTGGGCGCGGTAGAGCGTGTGCTCTCCTGCGACCGAGTAGCTGATGACCGTCGCGAGGATGAGCGGGATCAGGACGGAGAATCCGCCCACCATCTCGGTGAGCATGACCGCGCTCGAGATGGGCGTCTTCGTCGCGGCGGCGAGGACCGCCCCCATCCCGACGAGGACGAGGACCGCCGGCGAGTACGGGAAGCCGAAGGCGGTGAGGACGAGCCCCAGGAGCGTGCCGAGGGTGGCTCCCACGAAGAGGCTCGGAGTCAGGACCCCGCCGCTTCCCCCGCTCCCGATGGTGAAGGACGTGGCCACAATCTTCACGAAGAGGATGGCCGCAAGGGCGAGGAACAGGAACTCGAGGCCTGTCACGGAGGTCCACAGCAACGGGACTGCGGCCAGATTCGCCGTGACGAGGGTCTGGTCCCAGGCGTAGCCCAAACCCAGGATGGAAGGGAACACGACGCCGAGGAGACCGCAGAGAAGGCCGCCCATCGTCGTCTTCGCGACGAACGGCAACTTCAGTTTCGAGAAGCCATCGCTAATCCAGAAGAACCCGCGAACGAAGACGACGGCGACCAGGCCGGACAGGAGGCCGAGGGCCATGTACAGGAGGATGTGGGCGGCGTCGAAGCGAGGCTGCGCGGTGAGGTTCGCGAAGATGGGAATGAAACCGTTGGGCGTCGTGGACGCGAAGACCAGATAGGAAACGGTGGACGCGATGAGCGCCGGGATGGCCGCCCCGTGCTCCAGATCGTTCTTGTACGGGGTCTCTAGGGCGAAGAGGGCGCCGCCGAGCGGGGCCTTGAAGATTGCGCTGAACCCCGCGGCTGCGCCGGCGAGGACGAAGGTCCGCAGGTCGCTCCGGCGGAGGCCCATCTGGCGGCCGAGGATGGACGCGGTGCCCGCGCCGATCTCCCCGACGGGCCCCTCGGGTCCCGCGCTGCCCCCGGTCCCGATCGTGAGGGCCGAGACGATTAGCTTGACGGGCGGCACGACGGACCGGATGCGCCCGCTCTCGAAATGCACGGCACGGATGACCTCGTCCATTCCTTGGCCTGCGGCTTCCTTGGCGAAGAAAGGGATGATGAAGCCGACCGCAAGACCGCCGACCGTCGGGAGGAGGAAGATCAGGTACCAGGGCACGAGGGGCGGCGATGGGTAGAACGCTCCGGTCACGAGGTTCAGCGCGTAGTAGAAGAGGACCGTCGCGAGACCCACGGCGAGCCCGATCAGCACGGAGAGAGGGATCCACTTCCGGGCGAACTCCCGGAAGGAAGTCGGGAAGAATTCGCCGAGCCCCTGGTCGAGGGCCCGGTGCCAGCGGGTTGACGCCCCCATGGATCTCCGGAGGGTCCGCGAGTGGATTGCAGTATTAAGTCCTTGGCCCTCGCGGAGCCCGGGCAGCCGAGACGCCGACGTGGGCGCGCCCCACGAGTCCTGCCGAGCGGACGACGACCGTCCACGGCCCGGGGTCCTCCGAGGCGGGGATCCGGGTCTCCGCATGGAAGGTACCGTCGCGCGCCGTTACCGTGGACGCAGCCGAGACGGTGCGATCTTGGGGGTCCCGCACTTCGACCTGGACGGGCTGTGCCTCCCGTGGCTCCGCGGTGAGCTCACCCACCACGGTCAGCTGCCCTCCCGGCCCCGCCTCCATCGGCGTGGCGGCCACGATGACTCGCGGTATGCGCGGGATCCGCTCCCCGAGGCGGCGGGACCCGCGGTGCAGGACGAGGGGCGCCTTCTCCGGATCGACGGAGAACTCGACGACCTCGCCCAGGAAGGCCGTGTGGTCTCCTGCGGGATAGTGGGCGACGAGGCGGCACTCGGCGTTCAGGAGTGCGCCGCGGATCAAGGGGGCCCGGATGCGCTTGCTCGGAAAAGTCTCGAACACGTCGCTCGAGAGCTTGTCCGTGTCCGCCTTGGAGTAGTGCCCCGCGAGCCCCATCGCCGCGGCCTGGTCCTCCGCCAGCAGGCTGACGCCGAACTCCTTCGACTCGAGCACCATGTCGTGCGTCCGGTTCCGGGGGTCGATGGCCACGAGGATGAGGAACGGGTGGTAGGAGACGTTGAAGGTCCACTCCGCCGCCATCACGTTCGGGCCCCGGGGGCCGTCCGTCGTGATCAGGGCGCAGGTGGTCGTGAACGCACGGAACGCGTTACGCAGTTCGCCGGAGGACATCGTCTTCCCTCGCTTCGGCTTCCCTAGACGGCCCGGCACTTTAGCGATTCCCGTTTACGAATTCCAGTCACACGGCGGGGAGGGAGCGTTATATCCCGCCGGGACGTCCCCGGGGAGGGCATGGCCGAGTTCCACGACGTCGTCGTCATCGGCGCGGGGATGGCAGGCCTCGCCTGCTCGCAGCGCCTCCAGCAGGCGGGCGTGGACTTCCTTGTCCTCGAGGCCGCGGACCGCGTCGGCGGCCGCGTCCAGACGAATTCCAGTCTGGGCGGCGGGCGCCCCTTCGAGATCGGAGCGCTCATGATCCATGGGACCCAGGTGGTCACGCACGCGTGGCTGCGGGAGTTCGGCCTCCACGCGCGCCCGCTTCCGACGACGAAACGCGCGCGGTTCTGGCGAGACGGCCATCTGGAGCGGCTGCCCCTACCGGGGAACCTCCTCCACCGGACGATCGGCCTCCGCGCGTTCTACCAGGGCGCGTTCATCCTTCCGAAGCGCCTCTCCGCGTACGACGGCCCGGACGTGTCCCTCGCGGAGTGGCTGGCGAGACAGGACGCCCTTCCGGGCGCGAAGCTCCTCGTGAACCTGCTGTACGCCCACGCGTCCGCGGCCGACGCCGACGCCCTCGGAGTCCGCGGCCCCGCTGAGGAGACCGCGCTGGCCTCCGAGGAGTTCGGCTACCGCAACTTCCAAGTGGTGGAGGGCTACGACGCCCTGGTGTCGCGCCGTGCCGCGCCGCTCATGGACCGCATCCGTCTGCGGACGATTGTGACCGCCATCGGGCGCTGGGCCGGAGGAGTCCGCATCGATACGATGGGCCCCGACGGCCTTGGGGGAGAGGTCCGCGCGAAGCGGGCGGTGATCACGTTGCCTCTGGGCGTCCTCCAGGCCGAGACGGTCGCCTTCGACCCGCCGCTCCCGGAGGCGAAGCGGGACGCCATCCGCGCGATCGCCTTCGGCGACGCGATGGTCATCCTCCTGCGGCTCCGGGACAGCGATCTCGCGGCTCGCTTGGGCGACTTCGGGCTCCTATGGGGCGAAGGGCCGACGAGCTTCCACCGCCCCTATGTCGGGACGCATCATCCGCCGGACATCCTCGACGGCTTCCTCGTGGGCCGGGAAGCGCGGCGGCGGGCCACCCTCTCCGATGATGAGGTGCGGGACCTGACCCTCGAGGACCTGCGGGCCATCCTGCCCCCCTCGGTCCGCGTCGGCCAGGTGGACGGCTACGCCTGCAGCCGCTGGCCCGTCCACCCGTTCGTCCGCGGCGGCTACTCCTTCCTCCCTCCGGGAGGGACGGTAGACCACCGCCGGGCCCTTGCCGCACCCGTGGACGGCGTCCTGTTCTTCGCCGGAGAGGCGACGCACACGCACGGCGAGCCCGCGACCGTCCACGGGGCCATCGAGACCGGATACCGGGCCGCGTCGGAAGCGATCGAGAGCCTGCGGCGTCCCTGAGGACGACGGTCACTTGCCCTTCGACAGGTACCGCGTCGTCTCGAGCTGGATCGTCTCCTTGCGGGCGCGGTCCACCTCGGAGATGAGGTCCACGGCGTGCTTCAGGTTGCGGTGGCTGCCCGAGATGCCCCAGAGGCCCAGCAGAATCAGCGCCACGGAGACGACGTAGGCCACGGTCGAGGTGAGGGCGCTCGCGGACGCGTTCTTCAGGGTGTCCGCGACGGACGCGCCGAAGAGGATGAGGACGCCCAGCCCGACGCCGACGATGAAGATGACCGACCAGAAGACGATCTGGGCCACCCGGCGGCCCACATGGGCCTGGCTGCTGGCGGAGGCGCTCATCGGACCGCCGCAAACGAGTTTCCTGAACCTACTTAAAGGATTCTGCGTGAGATTCCATGGAGGGAATGCAGGCCCCCCTCTGGCCTGCGCAATCGGGCAAACGTTCTTGCCTCGCGCCCCTGTCGGCGGGGCGTGGCCGCCGCGCGGGAAGGCCGCTGGGCCCGCCTCCGCAGACTCCCCTGGAACCGGTTCTTCGCCGGGATTGCGGCCGGCGCGGCGGCGCTCGTCGTCACGCTCGTCATGCGCCTCCTCGGCCTCGGGGTGTTCCTGCCCGAGCTCGTCTTGGACGCGGTCATCACGCGCATCCCGGGTCCGCTGGAGTCGTTCTTCATCGGCTCGCTGGGCGAAGGCGCGAAGGGGCTCGGCATCGTGTGCGCCCTCGTCGGGGTCGAGGTCGCCTACGGCCTCGGGGCGCTCCCGTGGCGGTGGATCGAGCCGCGCGTCCGCTGGCGGTACGCGGTTGTCCTCCTGTACACCGCGGCGGCCGCGGGGGTCGTCCTGCTCGTCGTCCTGCCCCTCCTCGGCGCGGGGGTCGCGGGCTCGCAGACGGACGCGGGCACGGGGTTCGCGGTGCTCAGCCAGCTGCTCGGCGGCTGGCTCTACGCGACCGTCCTGGACTACTTCCTCGTCGACGTGGCGGCGAGGCATCCGCAGGGATTCAGCGCGTCCCGCCGCCAGTTCCTTACGGGCGTCCTCGCCGCCGCGGCATCCCTCTCCCTCGCCTTCGTCACCTTCGGCTCGGCCGTGGTCCAGCCCGGCCGCTTGGCCTTCGGCTCCCTCCAGGACCTCCTCGCGGAGGAGGTCACGCCCACCGCGGACTTCTACGTCGTCACGAAGAACCTGATCGACCCGGCGGTGGACCCGTCCACGTGGACGCTCACGGTCGACGGGCTCGTCTCCTCGCCGCTCGCCCTGAGCTACGCGGACCTCCAGGCCCGGATCGCCTCGGGGTCGCTCCCCGCCGCGGGGGAGTACGCGACGATGGAGTGCGTGAGCAACGAGGTGGGCGGGAACCTGATCGGCACCGCGCGGTGGGACGGGGTGCGCCTCGCGGATCTCCTCGCGGCCGCGGGCCTCGAGTCCACCGCGGACTGGATCGAGTTCACGTGCGTCGACGGCTACACGGTCGCGGTCCCCCTTGCGCAGGCCACGGACCCCGCGACCCTCGCGGTCCTGCAGATGAACGGGGCGCCCCTGGAGGACCGCCACGGTGGCCCCGTGCGGATCCTCGTCCCGGGCAAGTACGGCATGTTCTCCGCGAAGTGGATCAACCGCATCACCGCGGTCCAGGGGGAGGTCCTGGGCTTCTGGCAGCAGAAGGGCTGGACGGACGTCGGCTTCATCGAGACCGAGGCGCTCATCGCCATCCCCGCGGACGGCGCGGTCGTCTCGGGCCCGGTGACGATCGGCGGGTTCGCAGTCTCCGCCGCGGACGGGATCTCCCGGGTCGAGGTCAGCACGGACGGCGGCGCGACGTGGTCCGCGGCCCAGCTCCGCGCGCCTAAGGACCCGAGGCTCACCTGGGTCCTGTGGACGTTCGACTGGACGCCCCCGCAAGGCGGAGCGTACGAGATCGTCGCCCGCGCGTACGACGGGAAGGGCATCGTGCAGACGGCGACCGTGGCGCCCCCGTTCCCCGACGGGGCCTCGGGCTACGACCACGTCACGCTGCTCGTGTCCTGAGGCGCGAGCTCAGGCCGCCTTCTTCGCTCCGGACGTCCGGGCGCCAAGGGCGACGACCGCGGCGCCGAGGACGACGAGGACCACGCCCGCGCTGAGCCACACGGGGCTTCCGGACATGAACGAGCCCAGGAGGACGTCCGCGCCCTGGAGGGTCCAGACGACCCCGATGAGCAGGGCGATCACGCCGAACGCGACGAACAGGGACCGCATGGCGGGAGCACTCCCCGGCTTCCGCCTTAAGGTTTCACCCAACCGCCGTCGGACTCAGCGCGCGAGCGACCGGTCGAGGGTCGTCTCGAGCCCCCAGTCGTACAGAAGGTAGTAGCGCTCCGCATCGGAGGGGCCGACCATCACGCCGACGAGCCAGGGGTCCGCCATGCCGACGGCCTGCCAGACCTCGAGCCGCTCGAAGTGCTTCAGGGCGTTGCGGGCGCGGTGGACCGCTTCCGCGGGCAGGGCGGTCGCCTGGCGGAGCGCGTGGCGTTTGAAGTTCCAGACGGACCAGTCCTCCCACAGCGCGGACTTCTTCGGGATCGCCCTCGCGAGTTCGGGCGAAAGCAGGGTCAGATACTCCTTGCGCACGGAGGCGAACAGATGGTCCTTGGAGACCACAGGGATCTCCGTGAGGCCCCGGAGGTGCTCCGCCGACCAGGCCTCGAACGCGATCTCGGCGCGGCGCGTCAGGATGCGACTCGGGAGGGACGCGAGGAGCGTCGCCGTGTGCGCGGCGTCGGCCTCGAACGCGCTGGCCATCTCCGCGTCGGACCGGTAGACGTCGATCTTCTCCTTCGCCTCGCGCAGCTCGTCCTGCCACAGCCGGACGAGGTTGTCGTCGCTTTCCACTTCGTCGGACACGGGGATCTGTGCAGCCGCCTCGGTGAGCTGCTCCATCAACCGTGCACTCAAGATATCGCCTCCGAGGGGACCCCGGGGGCTCGCGTCGCGGGCAAGGGATTCGAAGACTTCCCCTCGCGCGGACATGTGTCTCGCTTCCCCCTGAGGTGCCGACCTCGGCCTTTCGCTTAACCGAATAGTATCCGGGTCGGGGGTTTAAGGCTTGTCCTGCATGCGCCCGTATCGTGTTCCTCCAGGCAAGTTGTTCCGGGATATCACCCCCCGCATGGGCTGACGGCTCCCTGCGAAGCCCCGCTCCTCCAGGCGGACTCCCGCCCGGGAACGGTCCGGCGACTCGGGTGTCGACGACGCAGAAAAGGCTGCCCTCCGGGTCCGCGAGGACCGTGAAGTCCTCGTCGGCCTCCTGGGCGCGGAAGAGCGTCGCCCCGAGGCGGAGCAGCCGATGGATTTCTCCGTCCAGGTCGTCCGGAGCGGGCGGGTCCGGCACGGCGTAGCCGAGCGCGTCCCGCCAGAACGCCGCCGTGCGGGGGACGTCCTCGGGATCGATCACGACGGAGCCGATCCGCACGCGACCCTCAGGCATGGGCCACCGCACCCGGAGGTCGCGGCATAGGCGTTTCCGGGGCGGCAACGGGGCGGAGGCCCCACGAGCGGCGGGGCGGGTGCCCGCGGCCTAGCCGCCCGTGGTGACGAACTCGCCCTCGGCCCAGTGCCGGTACAGCTCCTCGATCTCGTAGGGGGGCGCGTGGCAGGAGAGGTAGACGAGCTTCGTGCGGCCCACGTTCCGGATGCCGTGAACGCTCCCCGGCGGGAAGTGGACCGCGGACTTCGGACCGACGATCTTGCCGCGGCCGCCCTTGCCCGCGGGGACCTCGCCGCGACCCTCGAGGATGTAGTACATCGATTCCACGGTGCGGTGTTCGTGGGGCGGCGTGCTCCCGCCGGGGCGCACCTCGACGAGGGTGATCATGAACCGGCGCGAGCCGACGTTGTCAGGGTTGATGAGCTGGTACGACCGGCTCTTGTCTCCTTTCAGTGACTTCGCCTTCCGCAACTCAACGACCTTCATCGGGCCACCGACGCCCGCAACCGAGTTGTGGCATTTGGAACTTACGGTATCTTCGGCATCATTATATCGCCACCCGCTCGTGGTCGTGGGGATGGCGCGGGTCGAGGTCATCGCCTATTCCGCGGAGGACTTCCTCGAGGAGAAGGAGGTCACGATCGGCCGCTGCCGGGAGCTCATCGAGCAGTACGCGGTCACCTGGGTCAACATCGTCGACCCGGACGGGCACACGCTCGCGGAGTTGGAGACCCTCTTCGGCTTCCACCCCCTCGCCCTCGAGGACTCCGCGAAGTCGGACCTGCCTCCCAAGGTCGAGGTCTACGACGACGTGGTCTTCATCGTCGCGAGGACGATCGTCTGGGCGGAGGAGATTGAGACGGACCAGCTCTCCCTCTTCGTCGGCCCGCGGTTCGTCGTCACGATCCACGACCAGGCGTTCCCGCAGCTCGAGGACATCCGCATCCACCTTCGGAAGAAGAACCCGCGGCTCATGAAGGCGGGCCCCGACTTCCTCGCGTACACGATCCTCGACGTGGTCGTCGACTCGTACTTCCCCCACCTGGACCGCTTCCAGGACATCCTGGACCGCCTGGAGGATGACATCGTCCAGAAGCCGACGGCCACGGCGATCAGCAAGATCCATGACATCCGCGTGGACCTGACCCTGATCCGGAACGCCCTGCGGCCCCAACGGGACATGTACGGGACGCTGTCCCGGCTCGAGACGCACACGTTCAAGCGCGAGACGCGGAACTACATGCGTGACGTCCAGGACCACATGATCCGCGTGCTCGACACCCTGGACACGTACCGCGAGGTGTCCACGAGCCTCATGGAGGTCGGCGCGACCCTCCAGGCGAACCAGATGAACCAGGTGATCAAGGTCCTCACGGTCCTGTTCACGATCACGATCCCCCTGACCATCGTGACGAGCGCGTTCGGGATGAACGTCGGCTTCCCGGGGTTCAACCAGCCCGAGGGCCTGTACCTCGCGCTGGGCCTGATGTTCCTGCCCACGATCGGGCTCACGTACTGGATGTGGGCGAAGGGCTGGCTCTGATCCCCGCGGCCCTCAGCTGCGGTCGCGGACCTGCATGACGATCTCGCGGATGTCCGAGTTGGGCCCCTGGTCCACGATGCCCTCCACCGCGCGGGCCACGTCGTCCGGCGTGAGGGCCCACTCCGCCTCGGGCACGCCCGGGTCCTCCTTGCGGCCGTTGAACTCCGAGACGACGAAGCCCGGCGCCATGTAGGCTACCTTGATGCCGAAGGGATAGAGCTCCTCCCGCCAGCACTCGTTCATCCCGCGGAGGGCCCACTTCGTCGCCACGTACGCCGTCCCGCGGGCCGTGCCCACGTAGCCCACCGCGGAGCCGATATTGACGATCTGCCCGGATTTCTGCTTCTTCATCTGAGGGACCGCGGCCTGGGTGAAGAGGAACGGCGCGACAACGTTCGTGTCGAACTGCTCCCGGAACGACGCCTCGGGGAGGTCCTCCACGGGCGCGTACCTGCCGACGCCCGCGTTGTTGACGAGGACGTCCAGTCGCCCCCACCGCTTCACGACGTCGCGGACCGCGGCCGCGGCAAGCTTCGCGTCGCGGACATCGCCCGGGACAAGGAGGGCCTCGCCCCCGCGGTCCCCAACGGCCTTGCCGACGGCCCGGAGGCGGTCCTCCCTCCGCGCCACGAGCCCCAGCCGCATGCCCTTCGAACCGAACCGGAGCGCGATCGCACGGCCGATCCCGCTCGACGCCCCCGTCACGAGGGCCACGCGTTCGTCGCTCATCGCCGGCGGAAAGGCGTCCGCGGCTTAAGGGATGGCGCGCCGGGAGGCAAAGGGTTTAGGACCACCGCATTGTGGCATGGCCCGTGCGGATCGCGGTCCTCGGGGCGGGCGCCATCGGGAGCGCGGTGGGCGCGCTCCTCGTCCGCGCGGGCCAGGACGTCACGCTGATTGGCCGTGCCGACCATGTGGAGGCGATCCGCGCGAGCGGGCTCACCGTCGACGGGCCGCAGGGCACCTTCACGGTCCCCGTGGCCGCCGCGACCGCCCTGGGCTTCCGCCCCGAGCTCGCCCTCCTCGCGGTCAAGACCCAGGACGTCGAGGCCACCGTGCGCGCGGCCCGCGCGTTCCTCGAGGGCATCCCCCTCGTCACGATGCAGAACGGCGTCCGGAGCGACGCCATCGTGGCGTCGCTGCTGCCGGCCGATGCGCTCCTGAGCAGCGTCGTCATGGTCACCGCGACGTACCTCTCGCCCGGGCAAGTGACCCTGGTCGAGCGCGGGCATCTCGTCCTCGGACGCCCGAACGGTCCGCGCGACGCGCTCGCGGAGAGGGTCGCGGCCGTCCTGAACCCCGCGGTCCCGACGGTCGTCTCGGACAACCTCCCGGGGGCTCACTGGCTCAAGCTCCTCATGAACCTCAACAACGCGATCCCCGCCCTCACGAACCTCCCGCTCCGCGAGGCCACGCGGGACCCGTTCCTGCGCCGCCTCTCCGTGTTCCTGATGCGGGAGGGCCTCGCCGTCGCGGACCGCGCAGGAGTCTCCCTGGCGCCGCTCCAGGGCGTCTCCG
>JAJYKG010000218.1 GCA_021788795.1 Thermoplasmata archaeon
GTCCAATCCGCGGACGAAGGAGCGTCGCGCCCGCGCGGGGAGCAGCTCGACGACTTCCTCGAGGGTCATCGCCTTCATCTCCTCGAGGGTGTAGCCCCGGTAGGTGAACTCCTTCTTCCTCCGCGTCTCGACGAGGCCTGCGCGCTTCCGGAGCTTCCTGCGCGCCGCCTTGGCCAGACCGCCCATCTTTCGTGGCATCTGTTCTACCTCCGCTGCTTCCGTTCACGGATCCGCTTCGGCTTCGGGGACAGCCGGCCGACCTTGCGGCCGGGAGGAGCGTCATAGCCCACCGTGGACGGGCGCCCGACGTGCTGGTGGGAGCCGCCGCCGTGGGGATGGTCCACGGGGTTCTTCGCGACGCCGCGGACGTCGAAGTACGCCTTGCTGAACGAGCGGAACGCGTGGAACTTCTTGCCCGCCTTCGCGAAGGGCTTCTCGCCGCGGCCCGCGCCGGCCACCGCGCCGATCGTCGCCTTGCAACCGCGGTGGAAGGCGTAGAACTTGCCCGACGGTAGCTGGACGACCGTGCGGTCGCCCTGGCTCACGACGACGGCCTGCGTGCCCGCGGCGCGGACGAACCGGCCCCCGTCGCCGGGGATCTTCTCGATGTTGTAGACGAGCGTCCCCTCGGGGATTTCGCCCAGCGGCAGTGCGTTGCCGCGATCCACGTTCGGCGCGCCGATCGTGACCTTCTGCCCGACCGTGAGGCCGTCGCAGGCGATCATGAGGACCTCTTGGCCGCCGTACTCCACGCGGGCGAGCGGGGCCGTGTGCCCCGGAGCCTGGAAGATGTCCTTCACGACCCCTCCGCCCTGGAGGTGCGGGTACTCCACGGGGCCCGGATGGCGGTGGCTCGGCGAGCGGTAGGTCGGCGAGGTGCCGCGGCCGCGGCGCTGGTTCGGGAGGTTCTTTCCCATCAGAACACCCCGATCCGCATCCCGATCTCCTCCGCGGAGAACTCGGGCTTGAGCGTGATGATGGCGTGCTTCCCGTCCTTCCGGATGAAGGTGTTCACGTGCTTCACCTTGACCTCGAAGATCTCCTCGAACGCCTTCTTGACGTCCGTCTTCGTCGAGCGCCGATCCACGAGGAACTCGAGCCGGTTCCCGTCCTTCATGTCCTGGGCCGGCGTCCCCTGGAGCATGTTCAGGGTCTTTTCCGTGATGTACGGGTGCAGGAGCACGTCGTAGGCCTTCATGCCGCCCAACTCCTGAGGACCTCGAGGGCCCCTTCGCTGAACATCGTGAGCCGGCCCGGGTCGCCGCCGGGGGCGAGGAGTTCCGCGTTCAAGGACGCGGGGGTGACGACCTGGATGCCCGGAAGGTTGCCGAAGAGCCGCCGGACCTTTGCGGGTTCCTTGACGACGACGAGCAGGCTGCGCGGCTGGCGGGTGCGGCGGCCCCGCATCTTGCCCCGGCCCGCCCGGACATGGCGTCCCGCCTTCGCCCGCACGACGTCGTCGTGGAGGCCGAGATGCTCGAGGATCCCGAGGCCCTCGCGGGTCGCGCCCTCCTCGGGCTCGAGGGACTCGATGGCGTCCTCGAGGACCACGGGAAGGCTCAGGCCCGGGTCGAACCGATGGCCCCGCGCGGTGACGATCGCGGGATCGCGCACGGCGGCGAGGGCCGCGTTCCGCGCGAGGTGCCGCTCGTGCTCGTTGATCTTCTTCGCCCACACCTTCTCGGGGCGCGGCGGGTGGGCGCGGCGGCCACCGACGGTCCCGGGCGCCTGGGCGCCCGTCGATCCGTCGCGGAGCCGCGGGACACGGGACACGCCGTGGCCCTTCCCGGACCAGCGGACGGAGTGCTTCATGCCCGCGCGGAAGCTCGGGCCGTAGGCCTGGCGGCGGTTCGCCTGGGCCGCGGTGACGGCGCGACGGATGAGATCCTCGCGCACCTCGGATCGGAAGACGGCGGGCAGGTCGACGGTCCGGACCGGCTCGCCTTCGACGGAGTATACGCGGACCTGGCCGGGCTTGAGGGGCGGCGCCTCCGCGGGCTCGGATTCCTTCTTCGCGGGCTTTGCGGCCGCCTTGCGGCCGCGGCGCCTGCGGCGGGGAGCCTCCTCCTCCGCCTCCTTCGCTGCAGCGGTCTCCTCCGTCTCCTCAGGGGATTCCTCCTCGGCTTCCTCGGCCCCGGGCTTCTCGTCCTCGGCCACGGACCTCAGGCCCCCTGTTTGGATTGGCGCGACACGAACGTGACCTCGGGCGCCTTCTCCAGCTTGACGAAGCCGCCGCGACTCGCATCGCGGAAACGGATGAGCCGCTTCGCCGGCCCCGGGATGGACCCGTGGAGGATGATGTAGGGGTTGCGGATGTTCCCGTAGTTCAGGAAGCCGCCGTCGGGCGTGATCTCCTCGCCCTTGTCGCCGATCTTCAAGATGCGCTTGTTGTACTCCGTGCGCTGGTGGTACCCGAACTGGCCGCTCTGCGGCACGGTGGGCCGCACGAAGCCGGGCTGGAAGTTCCCGAGGGTCCCGATGTTGCGGCGGTGTTTCGAGTTCTTGTGGCTCAGGAGCCGGGTGTTCCACCGCGTGTGGTGGCCCTGCCAGCCCTTCCCCTTCGTGATCGCCGCGACATCGACCATGGAGCCCTCCTTGCAGAACTCCGTGACGGGGACGTCCTTGCCCAGGTGCTCCTTCGCGTACTTCAGGCGGTCCGCGACCGCCCCGCCGCCCACCCGGTTCTCCATGAGTTCGGGCTTCTTCTTGGGCACGCCCGTGACGAGCGTGGGCTGTGTGTACGTGATGAGGCGGACCTCGTCGACCTGGAGGGCGTCGACCTTCTTCCACGCCTCCTCGACGTCGTAGTCCTTGGGGATCGGGAAGACGCGACCGAGCTCCTTGTCGATTCGCGGCGCCCAGACCTCGCCGACGGTCTCGAGACCTTCGTGCGTGTGCTGGTACAGCCGCACGCCGCCGACCTTCATGGGCGGGACCTCGACCACCGTCACCGGGACCTGGACCTCCTGGCCCGACGTGGTCGACGTGGGGCGGTAGTCCACGATCGTGGCGTGGGTCATCCCGGCCTTGTAGCCGGCGAACCCCTGCATCCGCGGGGTGCCGTCGGTCTCGGGCCAACTGGAGAAATGCGGGATCGGGCTCTCGCTGCGCTTGCGGGGCGAGAAGCCCATCGAGCCGTGGCGGGGGCGATGTTCCTTGGGCATTCGGACTCCTCCGGAGAGCGGTCTCTCCACGCGTGCGACCACGCGGAGTCGTTGGCGCGCGCCACCGTGACGCTGCCTGCGGTCCCAGAAGGATGGGCCCGCGTTCCCGGGATCCGCGGGGGATTGCCCGGAGGGCGTCTGGTCGGCGCGACGGCCGCTCCCTATGGGCGGGGTCTATTTAACGGTTTGGAGACGCACCGCCGGTGAGGTCCGCCGTTCATGAAGGAACGGCATGGGCCTCGAAGATCAACGCATCGCTGAACGGTTCGTCGTAGAAGGGAGACCGGCAACCGCCGAAACACGCGGAGTGGTCCGCAAGGAACCGGACGCGGACGGTGAACCGGATCGCGTCCCCCTTGTGGAGCCCGTAGAGGTCGGGGAACACGGTCACCGAGATCGTCACGTTCGGGTGGGTCGCCGTCTGGGGCGGCCATTCCACCCCCGCGGTGCGCAGGAGGATCGCGTTCCTCGGTCCCCGCGCTGAGGTGACGGTCCGCGTCGGCACGGAGTAGGCCATGTCGTAGGTAGAGGAGGGCGACCGTACGTCGATGTCGAGTGCGGCGAAACAGTGAACGGTCGCAGGGAACGGATGGGTCCGGTCACGCGCGGTCACGTTCACGTCCTCATGGCGTTCCGCCACGTCGTCCCCGTATCGGTCGCAGGCCTGCCCGATCCCGTCGAAGGTCAGGTAGGTCTTGTACGATCCTACCCCTGCAAGCGTCGCGTCGACCGGAAAAGACTCGGCATGGGCGGCGGCAAGCGCCACCGCGACGGTGC
>JAJYKG010000219.1 GCA_021788795.1 Thermoplasmata archaeon
CCGCGAGGCCGAAGCCGTGGCCCAGCTCAAGGAACACGGAGAGGCAGAGCCCACCGGCGGGTACCTCGGGCATTCCGAAAGGCGTGTCCGCGGGCTTGGAGAACCGGCAGAACCGTCGGTCCGTGGTCAAGGGCGATCCCCGCGGCGCCCACGCGCCCCTGCCTAATGAAGCCGGCGCCGCACGAGGACGGCCAGAAGGGGCCGACGCGTTCAACCGCCGTGGCCACCGTGGAGCGGGGCGAGGGAGGACGTGGAAGCGCGGGCCGCGGGGAGGCGGGTGCGGGGTCGGCGGTCCGTTCCGAAGTACCTATTCTTCGTACGACGGGCTCAAATATATCGCGATATAGCGAGACCGCATGCAATCCTCCGCGCTCGCGCATCCCACCCTGCCCTTCCTCGGCAAGGGCGGCTTCCGGACGCTCGTCCTCTGGCCCTCCGCGACCGGCCCATGTACGGCTACGAGGTGATCAAGTTCCTGGAGGAGCGTTTCCAGGGCTTCTACCGGCCCAGCGCGGGCGCGGTCTACCCCGCCCTCCGCTCCCTGCAGCGGGAGGGACTCGTGGCGGTCCGCGGCTCCGAGCGCCGCAAGACCTACCGAGTCACCGCGAAGGGGAGGGCGTACCTCCGCGACCAGCGCGAGGAGATGCACCGGCACCTGGACTCGTTCCAGGCGGCGGTGGGCCCGGAGAAGGCCGCGCTCCTCCGCGAGATCCGGGAGGCCGGCCGGCTGCTCCTGCCCAACCTCCGCGCGGTCACGCCGGGCCAGGCCGTGGAGCTGAGGAAGGCGGTCGCGCAGATGCGCGGCCGCGTCGTGGCCATCCTGTCCGAGACGGAAGAGGTGTAGCGACATGACGGAGAGCGTCATCCAGGTGTCCGGGCTCACGAAGCAGTTCGACGGCTTCACGGCCGTCGACCACGTGAGCTTCGAGGTCCAGAAGGGCGAGATCTTCGGTTTCCTCGGCCCCAACGGGGCGGGCAAGAGCACGACGATCCGGATGCTCTGCACGCTGAGCCGGCCCACGGACGGCACGGCCACCGTCGCCGGCTTCGACGTCGTCAAGGACGACAGCCGCGTGCGGCAGCACATCGGGCTCGTCTCCGAGAAGCTCATCATGTACAACGACCTCACCGCGCGGGAGAACCTCCGCCTCTTCGGGGAGCTCTATGACATCCCGAAGGAGACGCTGCAGCGACGGATCGAAAAGCTCCTGACGTTCGTGCGCATGGAGAAGTGGGCCGACGCACGGATAGGGACGTTCTCCACGGGGATGAAGCAGCGGATCAACGTGATCCGCGCGCTCGTGAACCAGCCGGAGATCCTCTTCCTCGACGAACCGACCCTGGGCCTCGACCCGCAGTCGACCGTGGAGATCCGCGAGCTCGTGCGGCGGATCAACATCGAGAACGGCACGACGATCATCCTGACCACCCACATGATGGTCGAGGCGGACCTCCTCTGCAACCGGATCGGGGTCATCGACCACGGGAAGATCGTCGCCATGGACACCCCCGCGAACCTCAAGAAGATCGTCTCGGGGACCGACACGACCGTGCTCGAGTTCGAGATTCCCAACCTCACGCCCGCCCTCCTCACGGCGCTGGGCTCCCTCGCGTGCATCGAATCGACCACCCGGGAGGACGACACCCACGTGAAGATCCGCGCGAAGGGCGAGGGCTGCTTCGATGCGGTCATCGACGGCATCCGGACGAACGGGGGCCAGGTGAAGGGCGTGAGGAATCTCGAGCCGACCCTGGAAGACGTCTTCCTGCAGATCACGGGCCGGGAAGTGAGGGAGCAGGTGTCCGATCATGTTCCGATGGCGGACCGGCGCGGGCCGCGCCATGGGCCTCGGACCCCGAGTTCGAGGGTGAGGTGAGACCATGGGCGTGAAGCGAGTCTTGCGGCACAGCGGTTGGATCGCATGGAAGGATCTCCTCGAGTTCAGCCGCAGCAAGCTGCGCCTGGTCATGCTCGTGCTGATGCCGCTGTTCATGATGGTCATGGTGGGCTACATCTTCCCGTCAGGCACGTCGATCAGCAACCAGCCCGTGGCCATCGCGAACCAGGACCTCGGGGTGTCCGTCCTGGTGCCATCGACGAACACCACCACGACCCTGTACATGGGGAACGAATTCGTCACCGGACTGGAGGCGATCAACAACCGGACCGGGATGATGGAGTTGAGTAGCTCGAGCGGGTTCAACGACATCAAGACCCGGATCCAGGACGGCTCGTTGAGCGGCGGCATCATCATCGACCCGAGTTTCACCCGGGACCTGATGGCGGGACGGCAGGGAAACATCACGGTCGTCACGGATCAGTCGAACCCGCAGATGTCCGCGATGATGCAGACGGTCCTCGGACAGACGATCGCCGCGATGGGGAAGCAGTGGGCGATGTACGATCTGAACACCACGTACCACATCTCGATGACCTTGACGCCCGCGCTGATCCAGCCCTTCAACTACCAGTTCACCGGGATCGTGCCGGGGAACCCGAACTACTTCCAGTTCGTGGCGCCGGGGATCATCTCCATGGTCGTCATGATGTCCCTGATGACCGGCCTTCCGCACGCCATCTCGTACGAGAAGGACATGGGCACCCTCGACGGGATGCTCGTCGCGCCGACGAGCCGCCTCTCGATCATCCTGGGGAAGGTCCTCGCGCAGACGGTCCGCGGCGTCGTCCAGGCGACGATCATCTTCGTCCTCGCCGTGGTGCTGTTCGGCGTCGTGGTCTATGGGAATCTGCTCCTCGTGGCGGCCCTCATCCTGCTGTCCGTGTTCAGCTTCGTCGGTCTGGGCATCCTCATCACGTCGTTCACGGACAAGGAGGAGACCGCCACGATGGTCATGATGACCCTCATGTTCCCCATGATGTTCCTGAGCGGGGTCTTCTTCCCGATCCAGCAGATGCCGTGGTTCATGCAGGACATCGCGCAGGTCCTGCCCTTGACCTACGCGACGACGGCGCTGAGGAAGGTCATGGTCCTGGGCGCGAGCGCCTCCGCGGTCTTCCCGGAGATCGTCATCCTGCTCGGGTTCGGGATCGTCCTGCTCGCGATCGCGGTGCCCATGTTCCGGAAGGCGATGACCCGGTAGGCCGACGTGGGTCGGGCCGCGGCGGGGCGGAGGCTCACGCGGAGTAGTACGCCTCGTCGTACGGCTCGGGCGGCAGGCCCTTCCGCGTGCGGATGCCGCGGACGACCTCGCCGAGGAGGTCCTTCGGCACGGGCTCGAAGCCCGCGTTCTCCGTGGACCACAGGGCGCGGCCCTGGGTCGCGCTACGGATCGCGGACGCGAAGCCGAACATCTCGGCCACGGGGGCCTTCGCCTGGATGACCGTGACCTCGCCCTCCTGGTTGATGTCCTCGATCACGCCCCGGCGGCTCTGGATGTCGCCCAGGGCGGCCCCCATGTAGTCCTGGGGCACGTTGATGAAGACCTTCGTGATCGGCTCGAGGAGCGTGCGGCCGCCCTGGACCATCGCGCCGTAGATCGCGTTGCGGGTCGCGGGGATGACCTGCGCCGGGCCGCGGTGGACGGAGTCCTCGTGGAGCTTCGCGTCGACGAGGCGGATCTTGAGCCCCATGCCCTTCTCCTGGGCGAGGGGGCCGCGGTTCATGACCTCGATGAACGCCTCCTTGATGAGCTCCATGGTCTCGTTGAGGTACTGGATCCCCTTCGTGGCGTCGATGAAGATGTTCTGGTCCTGGATCCACACGACGTTCTTCGCCTCGTCGCGGTCCATCCCGAGCTCCTCGAGCTTCTTCGCGAGGACCTTGGAGTCCTTGATCCGCTGGCCCGAGGCGATCTCCCCCGCCCGGATCGCCTGGACGACCTTGGGCTCGAGCGGCTCGGCCTCCATGTAGAACCGGTTGTGCTTGTTCGGGGACTTGCCCTCGAAGGGCCCGCCGTGGCCGGTGACGCACTCCCGG
>JAJYKG010000220.1 GCA_021788795.1 Thermoplasmata archaeon
GGACGGCCACGCCGGCGCGCATCGTCTCCGCCGCCATGACGAGCTCGGGCAGGAACAGATCCCCGGCGCCGAACCGCTGGCCGACCTCGCGGATGCCGGCCGCCAGGCCCTTCTCGATGCCCTGCAACGGGTCCATCCCGTGGTCTAGGGCCTCTTGGGCCAGCTGGCCCATGTTCTCCATATCGTACGCGATCACCGCCTGCTTGAGGCGAGCAACGTAGTCGTCCACGGGAACATCCTCCCGAATTTGCCGACGGGACGTTCCGCGGGGGGATAGTCCTATGGAACGTACTGATAGCACGACGACGTAAGAGTCGTACGCACGGCGAGCGGCAAGTCCCGGCCGGAGAGGAGGGGGTCCCGGCGCGGGAAAGCGAGCGGTCGAGCCGGAGCCCCCGTATTGCATAGACCGAGGGTTATTGTCCGGCCGCTGGCCTTCGCCATCTTCCGTATGGGAACCCCTCACGTTCCCGCCCCGCGGAGCACGTCCTTCGGCGACATCCCACTTGTGGTGCGGAAGCTCATCGTCCTCATCGCTCCCGTGAGCGCCGCGAGCGGGTTCTTCATGATCTACGTAAGCGTGTTTCTGCTCCAGCTCGGGGTGACGCCGGAGACCGTCGGGCTCGTCCTGGCGGTGAACGGGGCCGCGATGGTCCTCAGCGCCATCCCGCTCGGGCTGCTCTCGGACCGGAAGGGCCGGAAGTGGATGCTCGTGCTGGGGGCTCTCCTGTTCTCCCCCATGCTGCTTGTGCTCGCGCTGACCACGGACACTCTCTGGCTCGTCCTCGTCGGGATCCTCGGCGGCCTTTCCGAGGCGGCGTTCCTCTCCACGTGGAACGCGATGATCGCCGACGGCACGCCGCCGGCGGCGCGGAACGCGGCTTTCTCCTTCTCGTTCATCATTGGGACCACGACCAGCGGCATCGGCCTCGCCCTGCCGTTCGTGTTCCCCTTCCTCGCCGCGTGGACGGGCCAGTCGGTCGCGGCCCTCCACCACGACGCGCTCCTGGCGTTCGCCGCCCTGGCGGTGATCTCGCCCGTGGGCGTCCTGCTCCTGCGGGGATACCCTGAACACGTGTCCCGCGCCCCATCCCGGAGCGCGCCGCTCGCTCTCCGGGACCGGCTGCGGAAGGTCCGCTCACGCGCCTCCCAGCTCCGGCTCCTCCTCACGTTCTCCGGCGTCAACGGCCTCATCGGCTTGGGCGCCGGGTTCATCATCCCCCTCATCGGTACGTGGTTCCAGCTGCGGTTCGGCATCGGCGACGAGCTCAGTGGCCCCTTCCTCGCGGCCACGAACGTCGCCATGGGCCTTGCCGGGGTCACGAGCACCACCCTCGCCGCCCGCCTCGGCTCCATCCACGCGATCGTCCTTGTCCAGGGCCTGTCGACTGTCTTCATGATTGCCCTCGCCTTCGTCCCGGACCCCGTCCTTGCCGCCATCGTCTACGTCGTGCGCGCCACGCTGATGAACATGGCCTCCCCGATCATGGACGCATACCTCATGGGCCTCGTTTCGGCGGAGGAGCGTGGGTTCGCGAGCGCGCTGAACACCCTCATCTGGCGCATGCCGAACAGCGCGAGCACCGTGGGCGGCGGCTGGTTGCTCAACCAGGGCCAGTACCGGTCCCCCTTCCTGATTGCGGGCGGGCTGTACGCGGTGGGCGTCACGCTGTTCTACGTCCTCTTCCGGGACGTGCGCCCCCAGGATGAGTCCGCCGGGACCCCGCGCCGCGATACGGCCTAGGGTGCATGGGGCATGCCCCACGTGCTCTCCGACCCTCCCGGAACCCCGTCGGAACTCGTCATCCCTGTCGGACTAAGGGGAGCCTAAATATCCGGTTGGGCGTAGGGCCGTGCCAAGGGGAGGCAGGGTTGCATGGCCGAATTGGTGGACGTTCTGCCGACAGGAGAAAGGATTCATCCCCACCAGAACCTGACCCGCGAGCTCCACGAGAAGAGCCTCGAGGACCCGGACGGATTCTGGCACGAGGTCGCGGACGAGCTCTTCTGGTACAGAAGAACGGGCCCGCGTCCTCGGGCAGGTAGCTGATGACCTTCCGCGCCTCATCCGGCCGCTTCGCCACGTCGATGCCGAAGATCCGGATGGAGCCTGAGGTGATGCGGAGGAGGGTCGCGAGGACTCGGAGGGTCGTCGTCTTCCCCGCGCCGTTCGGCCCGATGAGCCCGTAGACCTCCCCCGTGCCGACGGAAAAGGACACGTCCTTCAGGGCCGTGAAGGTCCCGTAGTCCTTCCGCAGGCCCCGGACCTCGACCGCGACACTTCCTGCGTCTATCACACCTGCCTCGGTTCCCGCCCGCCGGGTCCCGCGCGAAGCGCACGGGCGGCGGGAGGCGGGTGCACTCGTGCGCGACGTGCCTTAGGCGTGCCGCATGTACTCTATGGACTGCCAGGGTCGCCGGATGGGTCTCGCGGGCCTGCTCCGGATCCCGCGGCCGCAAAGCCTTTTGTCCGCTTGCGCGTTGCGGCGGGCCATGCGTCTCGTCCTCCTCGGCCCCCCGGGCTCGGGCAAGGGAACGCAGGCGGCGAGACTCTCGGCCGCCCTCGGCGTCCCCCGCATCTCGACGGGCGACATCCTGCGGCGGAACGTGGCCCAGGGCACGGAGCTCGGGAAGAAGGCGAAGGCCTTCATGGAGTCCGGGAAGCTCGTGCCCGACGAGCTCGTGATCGCGATGACCGCGGAGCGACTCAAGGAACCGGACGCGCAGGCGGGATTCATCCTGGACGGGTTCCCGAGGACGATCCCCCAGGCCGACGCCCTCGCGAAGCTCACGGCCTTGGACGCGGTGGTCAACCTCTTCCTCGAGCCCGAGGAGCTCGTGAAGCGCAGCGCGGGCCGCCGCGTCTGCCCGAAGTGCGAGACCGTCTACCACATCGTCACGAACCCGCCGCGGAAGGCGGGGGTGTGCGACAAGTGCGGCACGGCGCTCGTCACGCGCCCCGACGACCGCGAGGAGGTGGTGCGGACGCGCATCGACACCTACGAGCGGCAGACCGCCCCGCTGGTCCGGTACTATAAGGAGCGCCGCCTCCTGCGCGAAGTGTACGCCAGCGGCCTCATCGACGAGATCGCGCTGCGGGTCCAAGAGGCGCTCAAGGCCTAGGCGCGGCCCGGGCCCTCCGGGCTGCGGTGGTCGTCGCCGAGCGGGTTACGAGTTTCGGCTAACCTCATCTTTATGTCCCGCGGGAGCGGTGGGCCGCCGAACCCCATGCGGCCGCGCCTCTCGTCGGTGGCGTTGTGGACTTGCGCTCTGATCCTCGCCTCCTCGGTCGCCGTGCCGCTGATCGCGGCCACGGCTCCCACCCCCGCCTCGTCCCCGGCGACGCAGCCGATCTCGGTGGTGCCGCATCTCGGGGCCGGGAGCGGAAACAGCCTCAACTGGGCGGGCTACGCGGTCACCTCGTCCGCCGGGTCCGTGTCCGACGTCCGCGGGTCGTGGACCGTACCCGCCATCCAGGGCACCTGCCCCTCCACGAACCAGTACGCGTCGTTCTGGGTGGGCATCGACGGGTTCAACTCAAACACGGTGGAGCAGACCGGGACGGACTCGGACTGCCGCGGCGGCGCGCCCACCTACCACGCCTGGTACGAGTTCTACCCGCACCCCTCGAAGGTCATCTCCCGCCTCACGGTGCACCCCGGCGACGTGATCTCCGCCGAGGTCGCCTACTCGGGCGGGCGCTTCACGGTCTCGATCCAGGACGTGACCACGGGGGCGTCCTACCACGCCTCGGCGAAGGTGCAGAGGGCCCAGCGCTCGTCCGCGGAATGGATCGCGGAGGCGCCGTCCTCGTCGGGCGGCCTCCTGCCCCTCGCGGACTTCGGGACCGCGAGTTTCGGCTTGTACGCGACCGCGGTCGCGTCCACGTGCACCGCCACGGTCGGCGGTGCTACGGGCGCCCATGACTCCTTCGGCT
>JAJYKG010000221.1 GCA_021788795.1 Thermoplasmata archaeon
CTCAACGGCCGCGTCGTGGACGAGACGCGGAATCTGCTCGTCATCGAGTCGGGCGGCGTGGAGAAGCGCATCCCGAAGCAGGGCGCCCGGTTCCGATTCCAGGTCCAGGGCGGCCTCGAGGTCGAGGGGGACGAGATTCGCTTCCGACCCGAGGACCGCATCAAGAAGGCACGGTGATCAGCGATGGCAGAGAAGAAGGCGGCAAAGACGGAGAAGACCGCGGCGGCCCCGGAGGCGCCCCGCAACGCGCCGACCGCGTCGGGCGCGCGGGACATCGGCATTGACGTGCCGCTCCCGGAGAAGACGTGCACGGACGAGCACTGCCCCTTCCACGGCAAGCTCTCCGTCCGGGGCCAGCTCTTGGAGGGCGTCGTCGTGTCCACGAAGATGCAGCGCACCGCGGTCATCGAGCGCGAGTACCTGCGCTACATCCAGAAGTTCGAGCGGTTCGAGAAGCGGACGCGCCGGATGAACGTCCACGCGCCGCCTTGCCTCGGCCTCGGCGTGGGCGACCGCGTCACGGTCATGGAGTGCCGGCCCCTCGCGAAGACCGTGCATTTCGTCGCGATCCGCAACCAGGGGGTCGCTGCATGAAGGGGCTCCCCGGCCGGCAGACGCGCGGCCTCCCCAAGGGCGCGCGCCTCGAGTGCATCGACAATACGGGCGCGAAGATCGTCGAGATCGTCGAAGTCAAGAATTACCGCGGCGTGCGGAACCGCATCTCCTCCGCCGGGATCGCGGACCTCCTCGTGGTCACCGTGAAGAAGGGCACGCCGGAGACGCGGAAGCAGCTCTTCAACGCGGTCGTCGTGCGGCAGCGCAGACCCTTCCGCCGCCCGGAAGGCATCATGGTCCAGTTCGAAGACAACGCCTGCGTCATCGTGACCCCCGAGGGCGAGGCGAAGGGATCGGACATCAAGGGCCCCGTCGCTCGGGAGGCGGCGGAGCGGTGGCCGCGCATCGCCGCGACCGCGAGCATGATCGTGTGAGGTGGCGACGATGACGAGCGAGAAACCCCGGACCCAGAGGAAGAGGCTCCACGAGGCCACGATCCAGACGCGTCACCGGCTCCTGGGCGCGCACCTCGACCCCGACCTGGTCGGGAAGTCGAAGCTTCGCCTGCCCCGCGCCCTGCCGGTGCGCAGGGGCGACGTCGTGCGCGTCATGCGCGGCGGGCTCCGCGGCAAGGAGGGCAAGGTCGTGAGCGTGGACTCGCGGCACGGGACCGCGGTCATCGAGGGCGTGACGATCCAGAAGACGGACGAGAAGAAGGTGCCCCGCCCCGTCCACGCATCCAACCTGATGATCATCAAGATGGATGACACGGACCCATGGCGGCGGAGGAAGTACGAGGGGTGAGGAGACCTTGAAGAAGCACTTGAAGCGGCTGCCGGCGCCCCGGTCCTGGGCGATTGCCCGCAAGACGGAGTTCTGGGTCTCCAAACCCTCCCCCGGCCCCCATCCCGTGGACCGCTGCATGCCCCTCGGGCTCATCCTGCGGGACATGCTGAGCGTGTGCGACACGGCGCGGGAGGCGCGGCACATCCTGAACGCGCGGCACGTCCTCGTGGACGGGCGCGCGGTCACCGATCCGAAGTTCCCCGTCGGCCTCATGGACGTCATCTCGCTCGAGGACGCCAAGGGCTACTACCGCATGCTCGTCGACACGCGCGGGCGGATGCACCTCCTGCCCATCGAGGCGGCCGAGGCGAAGTGGAAGCTCTGCCGGATCGAGGACAAGACGACGGTGCGGGGCGGGAAGGCCCAGCTCAACCTCCACGACGGGAGGAACGTCCTCCTGGAGAAGGATGCCCACCAGACCGGGACGACGCTCAAGCTCGCGCTGCCGGACCAGAAGGTCCTGGACCACTACGAGCTCGGCGAGGGCGCCGCGGCGCTCATCACCGGCGGGAAGCACGTAGGCGAGCTCGCGCACGTCCTCGCGGTCCAGAAGACCCGCAACGCCCGCGCGAACGTCGTGACGTTCAAGGAGGGCTTCTCCACGGACGTGGACAAGGTCTTCGTCGTCGGCAAGGCGACGCCGGAAGTCAAGGTGCCGGAGGTCTCGGCGCTCTAGGTGGGACCATGGCGGACATGCGTGAGATCCGGGTCGAGAAGGTCGTCGTCAACGTCGGCGTGGGAGAGGCGGGCGACAAGCTCGTCAAGGCCCAGAAGGTCCTCGAGCTCGTGACGCACCAGAAGCCGACCCAGACCGTCGCCCGCGAGGGGGTCCGGGACTGGGGCGTCCGGCGGGGCATGCCCATCGGCACGAAGGTCACCCTCCGGGGCAAGAAGGCCGAGGAGTTCCTCCACCGGGCCCTCTCCATCCGCAATAACCGTCTCCCTTCGTACAGCTTCGACCCTCGCGGGAACTTCTCCTTCGGCGTCCCGGACTACACGGACTTCGAGGGCATGAAGTACGACCCGGAGATCGGCGTCTTCGGGATGGACATCAGCGTCAGCCTGCAGCGCCCGGGCTTCCGCGTGGCGCGGCGCCGCGTGCGGTCGCACCCGGTGTCCCGTTACCACCGCATCACGAGGGACGAGGGCATCGCGTTCGTCAAGGGTCACTTCGGGACCGAGGTGGTCGAGTGAAGCGGGTGAAGGAATTCGGCCGGAAGAAGGGCTGTCTGCGATGCGGGCGGAAGCGGGGCATCGTGCGCCGGTACGGGCTGCACCTCTGCCGCCAGTGCTTCCGCGAGGTCGCGTACGACCTGGGATTCCGCAAGTACAGCTGAGGTGAACCCATGTTGCACGATCCCCTGAACGATGCCATGATCACGATTCGCAACGCGGAGGCCGCGGGCAAGCACGAGTGCCTCGTCCGCCCGGCGTCCAAGCTCATCGGCCGCGTGCTCAAGGTGATGCAGGAGGCCGCGTACATCCGCTCCTTCGAGCTCGTCGAGGACGGCCGGGGCGGCATCTACCGCGTCGGCCTGGGCGGCACGATCAACTCCTGCGGAGTCATCAAGCCCCGGTTCTCCGTCCGCCGGACGGACCTCGAGAGGTACGAAGCGCGCTACCTTCCCGCGCAGGACTTCGGCGTGCTCATCCTGACGACGACGGAAGGCGTGATCTCGCAGACGCAGGCCAAGGAGATCGGCGTGGGAGGCAAACTCCTCGCCTACGTGTACTGAGGTGTCCCATGCCGCTGACCGGTCTGAAGGAGGAGCGCGTGAAGATCCCCGACGGCGTCCAGGTGAAGCTCCAGGACGGGCGCCTGGTCGTCACCGGGAAGGGGGCGACCCTGCAGCGCGACCTGTTCCACCCGCGCGTGTTGATCGCCGTCGAGGGCAGCGAGGTGAAGGTCCGCTCCGAGTACCCGAACCGCAAGGAGGGCGCCCTGGTCGGGACGTTCGCCGCCCACATCCGCAACATGATCGTCGGGGTCACCGAGGGCTTCACCTACGAGATGAAGATCGTCTACAGCCACTTCCCCGTCAAGGCCTCGGTGAAGGGCCCCGAGTTCGTCATCGAGAACTTCCTCGGGGAGAAGTTCCCGAGGCGCGCGACGATCCGCGGCGAGACGAAGGTCGAGGTGAAGGGGGACCAGGTCGTGCTGACCGGCCCCGACATCGAGGCGGTCTCCCAGACCGCCGCCAACATCGAGCAGGCGACCAAGATCAAGGGCTTCGACCCGCGCGTGTTCCAGGATGGCATCTACATCACGAAGAAGGCCGGGGAGGCCTGAGCATGGCCGACGAGGAGACGACGCCCACGGAGACGCCCAAGAAAGTGAAGAAGGCCCTGCCTGAGGCGCCCGCCGAGCCGGCCGAGGAGCGCAAGCTCCCGACGGCGTCGGAGATCCGCGCCGCGAAGAAGGCCGAGCTCGTCGCATGGTGCGACTCCTTCGGCCTCGATTCCGAGGGCAAGGTCGACGAGCT
>JAJYKG010000011.1 GCA_021788795.1 Thermoplasmata archaeon
GTCGATGCCGAGTTCCAGGGAGGTCGAGGACACCGCGGCCTTGAGCTCCCCTGCCTTCAGTTTCTGCTCGACGTCGAGGCGCGTGACCTTGGACAGGGAGCCGTGGTGGGCCTCCAGGTCCTCCACGCCGCGCTCCTTGAGCTTGAACGACACATGCTCCGTGCCGCTCCGGGTGTTCGTGAAGATGAGCGTCGTGCGGTGCTGGTCGATCAGGTCGCTGAGGAGGTCGTACATGCGCGCGTTGGCCACGTCCATGGGGACGGCGGTCATGTCGCGCACCGGGCACAGGACCGCGAGGTCAAGGGACTTGCGCGTGTCGACCTCGACGATGTGCATGTCCCGCAGCTTCGCGCCCTCGTACCCGGCGAGGAACTTGGCCTCCTCCTCGATGGGCGCAATCGTCGCGCTCAGGCCGATCCGCACGAAATCGCGCCCGGTCTGCTCCCGCAGCCGCTCCAGGCCGACGGACAGGAGCGCGCCGCGCTTCGAGGAGCAGAGCTCGTGGATCTCGTCGATGATGATCCACTCGACCTTGGAGAAGGCCTCGCGGAACTTCGGCGTGCTCAGGATGATCGCCAGGCTCTCCGGCGTCGTGATGAAGATGTGCGGCGGCCGGCGGACCTGTTTCTGCCGTTCCTGGGCGGACGTGTCGCCGCTCCGCACCGCCACGCGGATTTCCGGCGTCGGAACGCCCTGCTTCGCCGCCAGCTCGGTGATCTCACGTAGCGGCTCCTCGAGGTTGCGGTTGATGTCGTTCGCGAGGGCCTTGAGTGGGGAGACGTAGAGGCAATAGATGCGGTTCTCGAGTTCGCCGCGGAGTTGCTTCGCATAGAGCTCGTTGATCACGGACAGGAAGGCGGTCAGGGTCTTCCCACTCCCCGTCGGCGAGGAGACGAGGACGTTCTCCCGCGCGTGGATGAGGGGGACCGCGTACGACTGGGGCTCTGTGAGGCCCGCGAACTTCGCGGTGAACCAGTCCCGGAGGAGGGGCTGCAGGAGGCCGAGGACGTCGTCCTTCGTGGCGGCCTTCTTCACCTTCTGCAACATACATCGTCCTCGGGGGAGCGGCGGAAATCACGAGGTATAGGAGGTGCGCTAAAAAAGGCTTGCGGGAGGGAGGCGAAAATACGCGCTCCCCGGAGCGCGGAGCGGGGTCCGCGTCGACCCGCGTGCGTTCGATGGGTGCGCAAACGGCTTATACCACGTTTCCTTTGAAACGTCATCCGAAGGGGAAGGCCGAATCGCTGGAGGTGCCCGGATGGCCGATCAGGAAGGCACAAGGAAGCGAGGCATTAGCCGGAGACAGTTCCTCACGCTCGCCGGGGCGGGCGCCGTCGTCGGCGCCGTGATCCTGTTCGCCACCCGCAACAAGGGCATTTCGGGCCTCCTCAAGGCGACTTCCGGGAGCCAGACGGCCCGGGTGAACCCGGCCACCTCCGGGAAGCAGATCACCTCGCGATCCCAGGTGTCCCCGCTGACCTCGCAGTCCTTCTTCTCGAAGCTCTTCGGCGGCAAGCTCTAGGAGCATCGCGGCGCAGGCAGCTCACGCGTAGTCGTAGAATCCGTGGCCCGACTTCTTGCCGAGTCTCCCCTGGGCGACCATCTGTCGCAGGAGCGGCGCGGGCGCGTACTTCTCGCTCGCGAAGCCCTTCCGCAGGACCTCCATGATGTTCACGCAGGTGTCGAGGCCGATGAAGTCCGCGAGCTCGAGCGGCCCCATGGGGTGGTTGGCCCCGAGCTTCATCACCGTGTCGATCGCCTCCTTCGTGGCCACGCCCTCCTGGAGGGCCAGGACGGCCTCGTTGATCATGGGCATGAGGACCCGGTTCGAGACGAAGCCGGGGAAGTCGCGGACCTCGACCGCGGTCTTGCCCATCCGTGCGCAGACCTCGAGGGCCGAGGCCATGGTCGCGTCGCCCGTCGCCTTCCCGCGGACGACCTCGACGAGTTTCATCACGGGGACGGGATTGAAGAAGTGCATCCCCACGAAGCGGTCGGCCCGGCGGGTGACCGCGGCGAGCTCGCTGATGGCGATGGACGACGTGTTGCTCGCGAAGAGAACCGAGGGCGGCGCGAGGCCGTCCAGCTCCCGCAGGACGGACTTCTTGAGCTCGGGGTCCTCGGGCACGGCCTCGATCACGAGGTCGGCCTTGGCCGCGGCGACCATATCCAGGGTGCCGCGGATGCGGCCCCGGATGGCCCTCGCCTCGTCCGCCGGAAGGGAGCCCTTCTCCACGGCCCGCTGCAGGCGGCCCTCGATCTTGGACAGGCCGCCGGAGACGAAGCGTTCCTCGATGTCCCGCATGACCACGTTGTATCCGGAGGCCGCGGCGACCTGCGCGATGCCCGCGCCCATCTGCCCCGCGCCGAGGACGGCGATTGTTCGGACGGACATGGTCCCCGCGTAGCCGGCGGGGGATAATGAGCGTATGGTCCTTGCCGCGGGAACCGCGTCACGGGCGTTCGAGGATCATCGCCATGGCGTTGCCGCCGCCGAGGCAGAGAGTCGCAAGGCCGCGCTTCGCGTTGCGGTCCTTCATCGCATAGGCGAGGGTCGTGAGGATGCGCGCGCCGCTGCAGCCCAGGGGGTGGCCCAGGGCCACCGCGCCGCCGTTCACGTTGAACGTCGCGTGGTCGATGCCGAGTTCCTTCATTACCGCGACGCTCGCGGCCGCGTAGGCCTCGTTGTGCTCGATCAGGTCGAAGTCGTCGATCGTGAACCCGGTCTTCTTGAGGATCTTCCGCACCGCGGGGATGGGCGCCTCCATGACGTACTCGGGCTTCACGCCCGCGGTCACGTAATCCACGATCTTCGCGAGCGGCTTCACACCGTGGCGGTCCGCGGCCTCCCGCGAGAGGACGACCATGGCGGACGCGCCGTCGCTCAACTGGGACGCATTCCCCGCGGTCACAACCCCGTGCTCACGGAACACGGGCGGCAGCTTCGCGAGCTTCTCCATGGACGTGTCCTGGCGGATGCCCTCGTCCAGCTCGACGCGCGCCTGCCCGGGCACGTCCACGGGCAGGATCTCCGCCTGGAACTTCCCCTCGAGCGTCGCGTGGGCCGCGCGGCGGTGGCTCTCGAGGGCGAAGGCGTCCTGGTCCTCGCGCGTGACCTTGAACCGCTCCGAAACAACCTCCCCGGTCACGCCCATGTGGAACTGGTTGTAGACGTCCCAGAGGCCGTCGTGGACCATCGCGTCGAGGAACGGCACCGTGTTGTAGCCAATCCCCCAGCGGGCCTCCTTGACCAGATAGGGCGCGCGGCTCATCGACTCCATGCCACCCGCTACGACGATCTCCTCAGAGCCCGCGCGAATGGCGTCCGCGCCGACGGACACGGACTTCATGCCGCTCGCGCAGACCTTGTTGATCGTCACCGCCCCGACGCGATCCGGGAGTCCGGCGCCGAGGGCGGCCTGCCGCGCGGGGTTCTGGCCCAGGCCCGCCTGGATCACGTTGCCCATGAGGACCTCTTCGATGTCCGCGCCGACGAGGCCCGAGCGCCGCACGGCCTCTGCGACGACCAGGCTCCCGAGCTTCACTGCCTCGACGTTCCGGAAGGCGCGGCCGTACTTCCCGATGGGCGTGCGACAGGCCCCTGCGATCACCACCTCGGTCATGCACCTCGCCCCGGTAAGGGACGCAAGAACCCCGCATCGTATTTAACGTGTCGGCGGGACCCGTCCGGCGCGTCCGCCGCAGGTTACGTGCACGATGCCTGTAGCGCGGCCGCTTATGCCGCGGAGGCGACCGTCCCCCGTCTCGTCCCGCGCGGTGCGCGGGCGAGGTGCGAACAATGGGTCTGGGAACGAAACTACGGACGCGGTGGGCGATCTTCTTGGTGGTCGTCCTCGCGGTCGGTGCGATGGGCGCCCTCACGCCCATCCTGAGCAACACCGTGGAGCAGGGCACGCAGGTGAACGGGAAGCCGATCACCCTCACCGTCGAGGGCGTGCCCACGAGCGTCGTGCCGGGCGACCTGTTCCGAGTCGTCGCCACGATGGTGAACAATGCGAATCGCCCCATCCCGGCGGTCCTCCGGATCGAGGTGAGGAACCCCAACGGCACCGTGCCCGACGAGCTCACGGTCTGGGCTGGGTGTGGCGCGGAGGAGGTCGTCAGCTCGAAGACGCTCTCGTATTACATCGGCTGGCAGGGACCCCTGCTCGCCCCGCAGGGCGTCTCCTTCCCGGCCGGGACGACGCTTGCAACGCTCACGACGGCCCTGGGTTCCGCGGACTACTGGCCCGCGGTCCTCCACGAGATCGAGATCCGAGACTCCGCGGGATACGCGTCCCTGATCGGCCCGGGCACGAACGCCACGGAGGCCGTGCGGACATCGAGCTCCCCGATTCTGAAGGCCCTGTACTACTACCACATGATCGGGCTTTCGACGGGCGCCGTCGACTGGACGCTCCTCATGCCCTTCTCCGACCACGTCGTCGCCTCGGGAGACGGCTCCCAGGACGGCTTCCTCGTGGAGATCCATCCCCTGTCCCGCGGAAGCTTCGAGTTCACGTTCTGGGCCGAGCGCCCGGATGGCCTCGGAATCCCGAGCCACCCCACCTACGCCTGCGGGCCGCTGTGACGGCGGCCCGTCCCCCTTTTTTTTGGGCGCCTCAGGGCGCCGCGGCCCCTCGGATTTATCTGAGGGTAGCCCGTTCGTCCCGCGGTGATCCCATGTCTGCCCCGTCCGGGCCGAAGCCCCCGTCCCCGTGGAAGATGCTCTACGCGATGATCTGGCTCGCGTTCGTGCAGATCCTCCTAGTCGTGCCCCCGCTCGCGGGCGTGACGGGCTTCGTCTTCCTGCACGTGGTCCTCGGTATCGCGATCCTCGCCCTCGCCCACATGGATGCGGCCCGCCTTAAGCGGATGGCCATCCCCGACCGCATCCGGCGCATCGCCCGGTCCACCGCCCAGCTGGCCTCGGCCCAGGTCGTCCTCGGGATCTACCTCTTCCTCGCCCTGGATCTCGAGCCCGGGTGGGGCCTGCCCGGCGCGTCCGTGGTCCTGTTCTTGCATCTCGTCGTGGCCCTCGCGATCTTCAGCCAGGCCTCGTCGACCGCGACGGCGTACGACATGTGGGAGGAGCGGGAGTTCGAGCACGCGGACGCGGCCGGCGGCGCGCCGAAGGCGTGACCCACGTGTCGGGCCCCGGCCGTCCGTGCCTCACCCGTGAACCGTAGGGGGCGGCATCCTGGCCTCCGAGGGATGGATGAGCGGCGACGGGAAGCTCCTCCTCGTGGAGAAGGCCGTCCGCACGGTGCCGTACGGCGTCCTGAGCGTCGCCTTCTCCCTCTACCTGAAAGCCCTCGGATTCAGCGACGTCGCGATCGGCGTCGTCCTGACCCTCACGATCCTGAGCAGCGCCCTCTACACGTTCGTCATCAGCTTTGTCGCGGACCGCATCGGCCGGCGGCGGACGCTGGCCTTCTTCGCCCTCACGGACTTCGTCGCGGGCCTCCTGCTGGTCTCCACGACCGCGTGGTGGGCGCCCGTGCTCGCGGGCGTCGTGGGCAACATGACCGTCGGCGCGGGCGAGGTGGGCCCGGCCCTCTCCCTCGAGCAGGCGATGCTGCCGCGGACCTGCCGGGCCGAGCGGCGGACGCTCGCGTTCAGCCTCTACAACTTCGTCGGGTACGGGGCCTCGGCGGCCGGCGCAGCGCTCGCCGCCGTCGCCGGGACCGCGGGACCCGATCAGCTCCGCCCCTTCTTCCTCGGGTACATGGTTTCCGGGCTCGCGGGGGCGATCCTCTACGCACGGTTGACCGCACGGGTCGAGCGCGAGGGGCCGGCGACGAGGCGCTCCGTCCTCTCCCCGAAGTCGCGGCCGATTGTGTACCGCCTCTCGGCGCTGTTCGCCCTCGACTCGTTCGGAGGGGGGTTCATCGGGATGAACATCCTCTCCCTGTACTTCGCGGAGCGGTTCGGGCTGAAGCTCGGTACGCTGGGGCTCGTCTTCTTCGGCACGCAGGTCGTGACCGCGCTCTCGTTCTTCCTGGCGGAGCGGATCGCACGGCGGATCGGCCTCCTGCGGACGATGGTCTTCAGCCACATGCCGTCCAACGTCTTCCTGATCGGCGTCGCGTTCGCGCCCACGGCCCCGCTCGCGGTCTTCCTCCTCCTCTGCCGCCAGTCCCTCTCCCAGATGGACGTGCCCACGCGGCAGTCCTACGTCATGGCGATCGTCGACGAGGCGGACCGGACGCCGGCCGCGGGCTTCACGAGCACCACGCGCACGGTGACCTCGTCCATCAGCCCGTCCCTTGCGGGGTACGCCTTGGAGAACCTCTGGGTCGGGGTGCCGCTCGTCGCCGCGGGCAGCCTCAAACTCGTGTACGACGCCCTGGTCTACCTGAACTTCCGGAAGGTGAGGCCACCGGAGGAAGGCGCCGCGGGCAGGGGATGAGCGCCCTCGCGGCGGGACAGGGTCAGCCTTTTGTAGCCGTTCGGGCGTGGCCATCGGAGGAGGAAGAGACATGAAATGGGTTACTCGGGAGAAGGCGAAGGTCGACCGAATCGCGTGTCCATGGCTCATCTCGCGCTTCGTCGACCCGAAGGCGGAGTTCCTGTTCGTGCCGAAGGAGAAGGTCCTGGACGTCGCCAAGGAGCAGGGCGGCATCCCGTTCGACACCCCCGGCGCGGAACTCCATCACTTCAAGGAGGACGGCGACGACCGCTGCAGCTTCGACGCAATCATCAAGAAGTACCAGCTCACGGACGCGGCGCTGCTCGACCTGGCCGAAATCGTCCGCACCGCGGACTCGGCACCGCGGAAGCCGCGCCCGGAGGGCGCGGGGCTCGAGGCCATGGCCCTGGGGTTCCGGACGAACGCGAAGGACGACCACGAGAACATGCGGCTCCAGTTCCCCGCGTACGACGCACTCTATGCGTACTGCAAGCTGAAGGTCGGCGGCCAGGGGAAGCTGGAGCACGCGACGCGATGACCCTCCGCCCGGCTGGCTTCATCGACCTGCCCGCCCACCGGGGCAAGGGCGGATTCGACCACGCGGCGGTCCACGCGGCCTCAGGGCGCCTGTACGTCGCCCACACCGCGAACGACGCCCTGGACGTCGTGGACACGAAGGCGAACCGCCTCCTCCGCTCGATTCCGGACCTGAAGGGGGTGGCGGGCGTGCTGGTGTCCGACGAACGGGACCTCGTCTTCACTTCGAACCGGGACGAGGACACGGTCAGCATCTTCCCGGAGGGCGAAGAGGCGGCGGCGTCCAAGGTCAAGGTGGGCGTCCACCCGAACGGCCTCGCCTTCGCGCCGCATCGCGGCTTGCTCTTGGCCGCGAACATCGGCGACTCGAGCGCCCCCGGGTCGACCACAATCTCCTTCGTGAATGTGCCGGCCCGGACGCTCCTCGCGACCCTGCCCATCCCAGGACGCCCGCGATGGTGCCTCGTCGACCAGAAGACGCGCGCGTTCTACGTGGCCATCCGCGATCCCCCGCAGATCGTGGTCATCGACGCGCCCCGTGCGGACCGGATCGCCCGCGCGCTGCCCGTCCCCGCGGCGGGCCCGCACGGGCTCGACCTGGACCCCGTCCGAGGCCGCCTCTTCTGCGCCTGCGACGCGGCGCGGCTCGTCGTGCTCAACCGGACGACCGGCCAGGTGCTGGCGGACCGCCCGCTCAGCGGCCCGCCGGACGTCGTGTTCTACAACCCGATCCTTCAGCACCTGTACGTCGCTGTCGGTGACCCGGGCGTCATCGATGTCTTCGACACGATGCGGCTCGAGCGGATCGAGACCTGTCCCACGGAGAAGGGAGCGCACACGATCGCCTTGGATGCGACGACAGGGCGCGTGTACGCGTTCCTGCCGGAGTCCCACCGCGCCGCCGTGTTCGAGGACGCGCCCGGCGGCTAGGGCGTCGACGTCTCGCGGCCGGGATGCTCTCCGGACGCGAGCATGGCCATGGCGGCCCGCTGCCTCTCCGCCTTCTCCGCGGCGCTCATCGGGACGCGCATCGAGACGGTCCAGAGGTGGCCGAAGGGATCCTGCAGTTGGCCATAGCGTTCGCCCCAGAACACGTTGTCCAGGGGCATCGCGACCTTCGCGCCCGCAGCCAGGGCCTGGGCCCAGAGCCTATCCACGTCCTTCGTGTACACATGGAGCATGACCGTGGTGGTCCCGACGCCCGAGGGACCGCGGAGGTTGCTCCCGGGGAACTCGTCCGCCATCATGATCACGGAGTCTCCGATCCTCATCATCGCATGCAGGAGCTTCCCGTCGGGGAGCGCCTGACGCGTGATCTCCTTGGCCCCGAAGGCCTTCTTGTAGAACTCGAGGGCCTGGGCCGCTCCCACGACCGCGAGATACGGAGTCACGGTCCGCATCCCGGGCGGGATGGGGCTCACCTTCGCGGCGCGCTTCTTCGGCGCAGGGCGCTTCGTCTTTTTCGGCATGGGGATCCTCGGCTACCGAGGCATGTCGGGCTCATAAGGGTGCGGCTCCCGCGAGGGGCGGACCGGGATTCACGCGAGCGTGCGCAGGTTCCGCTCGAGCAACGCCTCTTCGCGCTCGCCCAGATCGCCCGGCGCCAGGGAGAGGAGGAAGACCGCCTGAGACTGCAGGACGGTCTCGTGGACGCGCTCGATGAACAGGATGGTCTCTCGGAAGCCGTTCTCCAGGACGAGGGAGGCGAGGCCGTCCAGGACGATGACCCCGTGGCCGGCATTCTGCCGCACGAAGTGCTCCAGGAGGCTCGTCAGGGCGCCGAGGGCGGTCGGGTCCTGACGGCCCTCGCCCGGCGCGTGGCTCAGCTCCACGATGCGGGCGGCGGCGAGGCGTGCGTCCGACCGGATCGCCTCGGCGGGGCGGCGCGTGAGGACGAGCGCGGGGACGGACCTCGCGGCGAGGGCCTGCAGGATGCGGAAGCTCAGGTCCGGCCGCCGCTCCTTCACGAGGTAGGTCTGGCCCTCCTGCACCTCGCGGGGAAGCTGAATGCGCTGGGCCGCCGGGGGCACCGGGGCGGGTTTCGCCTGCTCCAGCTCCCGGATCCGCGAACCGAGGCTCTCGTCCTCCGGGTTCCGACGCAGGGCCTCGTGATAGGCCTGGAGGGCGTCCCGGTCCCGACCCATCTTCGCGAGCAGGTCCCCGCGGGCCATCCATACGTCCCAGTCGTTCGGTGCCGCGGCCGCCAGGCGGTCGAACGTCTCGAGCGCGCCCGCCAGGTCGCCCCGCTCCATGAGGAGACGGCCGCGGTGCAGCAGGGCGGCTGCGTTCGCCGGCTCGGCGCGCAGGACCGCGTCGAGGGCCTCGAGGGCCTCCTGCGCCTTCCCCGAGCGCCGCAGGGCCACCGCGCGGCCGAGGAACGCGGTCCGGTTGTCCGGCTCCGCCGCGAGGACCCGGTCGAACAGGGCTAGGGCCTCCGGATACTGCGCCGCCGCGCTGGCGGCGAACGCCCGGCGGAGGAGGGGGCGCACGTCGACGGCGGGCGGAGGGGGAGAAGGCGCGGGCGCCTCGGCGATCTCGGGCTCGAGGACCTCCTCCACGGGCTCCTCCGACGGCGCCTCGGTGGGCAGCCGGTCCAGGGCGGAGCGGGCGGCCGTTCCGAGGACCTCGTCCCGTGCCGCGGCAGCGATGCGCTCGAGCTCGAGGCGCGCCCGCTTCCGGACCCATGGCGCGTAGGCCTCCGTCGTTGCGATCCGCTCCAGGTCGAGGGCCCTCGCCTCGGCGGAGGCGCGGACGCCCTCGTCCTCAGGGGACGGTTCTTCGGCCTCGGCGGGTAGGACCGCTGCGGAAGGCGACGGCCGGGCAAGGGGGCCCATGTAGCCGCGCTGGCGCAGGCCTTGTCGGACAAGGAACCGGATCGCCGCGGAACGGTCCCCGCGGAACTCCTTGCGGGAGAGGCGCTCGAGCGACTCGAACGTCGGTCCGTCCCAACCGCTCGTGAGGACCTTGCGGCGGCGCGGCCGCGGAACGGCCGGCGATGCGTCCGCCTCGTCCGCGGGATGCGAGAGGGAGGCCGCGGCCACGGCCACCTCGGCATCGTCCTGCGTCGCCGCGGCGAACGTGGGCTCCGCGAGGGAGGGCGTCGCGTCTTCCGATGCGAGAGAGGAGACCTCGGCCGCCGCCCCGGGCCCGGTGGCCGGGACGGTCAAGTCCCGACCGAACGCCAGGAGATGGACCACAGCGCCTCCGATTGCGGTCCAGGCCACCGAGGCGTCCATGGCCACCGAACCGCCGGGGCTCACCTCCTGGAAAGACCGCCGGGGCAATCGGTCGAAGAAGGCCGCGGCCACGCGCACGGCGCCCGCGGGGTTGAGGGCCAGCCGCGGCGTGCGGTCGCGGGACGGCGTCCAACGCCGGGAGAGCACGCGCCAGGACTCCGGGCCGTCGCAGACCTCGGCCGCGACGACGCCATCCGCGTCGAGGAGGACGAGTCCGCACTCGGCAGCCGAAGACGGAATCGCGGGACGCGGCTCGGCCAGGGATTCGTCGGACGACGCGGCCGTCGCCCACACAAGGCCCTGGTCCAGCGAGAGGAGCGCTTGGGCGAGGGGGTGGGGGGCGAGACCTGGGGCGATGCGGAGCCCCGCTCCCTCGCGGATCGGCTGCACGGCCTGGACGCACCGCACGCGGATCTCCGATGCGGTACCGGGATCCAGGACCGTCCCGGCGCAGGTGCCGCGCGCGGCCGTTCCCCGGCCCTCGAACAGGGTGCCCGGTGGCAGGAAGACGCGGACCGCGGAGTCGTTGCGGATCTGCAGCCGGTCCCGCCGTCCGACGTCCACGGCGGAAAGGGCGTCGGACACCTCCGCCGCGAGGACGAAGGGCCGTGCGTGAGGGACGTCCTTCAGAATCGGGAGCGTGACGAGCGAACCGTCGTCCGACAGTTGAGGCTCTCCGAACGAGAAGCCTTCTGCGGTGGCGATGGCGTGCGCGAAGCCCGCGAGGGGCTTCTCCGCGTCTCGAGGCATCCCGGCCCTTCTTGAACTGGATCGCCGAGTTGGATATCCGCTATTTGTGCGTATGTCCCGTCAACGACCCCGCGTTGACAAACGGACGGAGAAGCGGGCACGGGGGGATTCGAACCCCCGTCAAAGGCTCCGAAGGCCTCTAGCCTAGTCCAAACTAGCCTACGTGCCCGGCCGCCGAACCGCGGTGGCCGCTAAAAGAGTTCCCTACGGCCTGCGCGCCCTCCGCGCGGCCGTCGGACGCTCACTCCCCGACGAGCTTCTTGTACCCGGCAGCGTCCAAGAGGTTGGCGGCCTCCGAGGCGTCCGACATCTCGAGAAGGACCATCCATCCCGCGCCGTACGGGTCCTTGTTGACCTGCTCCGGCGAGTCGTCCAGGACCTTGTTCACCTCGACGACCTTGCCGCTGACCGGCGAGAAGATCTCGCTCACGGCCTTGACCGACTCCACGGTCCCCAGGACCTCCCCCCGGGCCACGGCCTTCCCCAGGGCGGGGAACTCCACGTATACGACGTCCGTCAGCTCGCTCTGCGCGTGGTCCGTGATGCCCATGCGGGCGCGGTTCCCCTCGATCTTCGCCCACTCGTGGTCCTTGGTGTAGCGCAGGTCCTCGGGGATCTTCGACACGGTCGCACCGGGCGGCCACCAAACCCCGGACCGCTTATGAGGGTTGCGCCTCCCCCCTTTCATCGTGCCCAGGCTCGAGCACCCACCCGGTGATGCTCGTGAGCGGGCGGAAGCCCACGCGCTCCAAGATGGGGCGGCTGGTCGGCAGCGCATCGACCGTGAGGAAACGGTACCCGCGCCTCCGGGCCAGCTCGGCCCGGGCCCCGACGAGCGCGCGGTAGATGCCGCGGCCCCGGTGCGACGGAGCGGTGCCGCCGCCCCACAGGCTCGCGAACCGGCGGTCCGGGGGCATCTCCAGCCGTCCCGAGGCCACCGGCGCGCCGTCCGCGTAGGCAAGGAGGATGGCTAGGCTCGGCCCGGAGAGACGCCCCGCGTATTCCTCGAACGTCCAGCCCTCCCCGCGGCCGAACGCATCGTGGCCCACGGCGACGGCGGTCTCGAGGCCGCCGCGGTCCGTGACGCGCCGGATCTCGACCCCAGCCGGCCTCGGTCCGGGGTCGAGCGCATCGGCGAGGTCGAAGACCATGAACGTCTCGGTCGAATCCGGAGCGTAGCCAGCCTCCCGGAGCCGTTCACCCAGGTCCGAGGGGAGGTCGTGCCCATACACCTTCCATTCGACCCGCTTCCCCAGGGACCGGAAGAACGCCGTCTGCTCGGCGATCACCGCGCCGGCATCCGACGGCGTGAGCTGCGAGAAGGAGACCGAGCACGAGTCGCCGAGCACCCGGACCACGGAGCCCACCCTCTCGACCTGCGTCCCGGGCTCCGGCGGCGGATCGGCGCGCATCTCCGAATCGAACCGGGCGAGGACTTGGGCGACGTCCACGGGGCATCCCCGCGGGCCACGGGGACCCGCGCAGGCGGCGACGAATCCGCCGCGGTACTTCAAGTCGGCGGACTTGCGCCGCGGCTCAGCGGCCCTTCCAGTTCGCGCCCCAGGCCTGGTGGACGAAGATCTCCTGGCTATGGATCCGATGGATGTGGATGGCGATGACGGCGACGAGAACGAGGGCGACGAGGCCCATGAGCAGGAGCAGGTACAGCGGGTCCGCGAGGAGGGACGCGAAGAACTCGTGGAGGGCCGTGCCGAGGTCAGCCATGGCTCGAAGCTTCCGCGTAGAGGTTCCCGGGGCCTCGGAAAAACCTTTCCCCGTGGAGGCCCGATTCGATAACGAGCTCCTCCAGCTCCCCTTCCTGGAACAGGTGGTAATAGCGCGGAATGACGATCCCGTCGGGCATGGTCCACGGGACCTCGACGTCCCCGCGGACGTCCGCGGGGAGGCCGCGGCGCGCCTCGATCGCCTTGCGGAACCGCGGCTGGTCGAACGCCCAGACGCTCACGAAGAGGCGGCCGCGGGACACGAGCACCCGGCCGAGCTCCCGGAGGGCGCGCACGCGCTCCTCCGCGGAGGGCAGGTGGTGGAGGACCGCCACGCAGATGGCGGCGTCCACGGAGCCGTCGCGGAGGGGGAGGACCGCGGCGTCCGCCTGGACCCAGAGGATGCTCTTCCCCCAGATGCGGCCCCGCGAGCCGCGGCGGCCGATCACCAGGAGGTTGCGGGCGAAGTCCACCGCGACGACGCGGTGGCCGGCCGCGGCCAGGGCCCGCGCGTGGCGCCCGTTGCCGCATCCGGCGTCGAGGACGCGCGCGTCCGGAGGCAGGGACGTGCTGAAGGAGAGGACCTCGGGCCACGGCTCGGCCCGGGAGGCCGCGAAGGGTTCCGCGATGCGCTCGTAGGTCGCGCGGACCTCGGCCTTCGTGGGAGCGGCCACAGACCCCGTAGGCGGCGGGCGGACGATAAAAGCGCGCTCACGCCTCGAGGGAGGCGCGCTCGAGCTCCGCGATCACGCGGCTCCGGATCTCCGTGAGGGAGGGGAGGTCCGCGGCGGGCTTGCCCTGGTCGAGGTACTGCACGTAGGCCGCCTTCATCGCGCCGCCGCACGTCGGGCAGCGGCTCACGCCCACCTCGTACGTGCCGTCCTTCGGACACCGGAGCGGCTCCTTCCGCGCCCCGAACTTGCCCCGCTTGGCCACGGGCTTGCCCTCGATCTCGACGATGTCGCACGCGAAGTCGATCGTCGGGGCGTTGCTCAGGGACGTGCCGACGCCGAAGCCGTCCGCGCCGGCGGCCAGGAGCGCGGGGATCGACTTCTCGTCGATGTTGCCGGAGACGAAGATCTTGACGTCCTTGTGCCCGCGCACGTCCAGCTCCCACCGGATCTCGCGGACGATCTGCGGGAAGTTCCCGCGCCGCGAGGACGGGGTGTCGAGGCGGACGCCCGCGAGGTCCGGGATCTCCTCGAGGGCCAGGAGGGTCTCCGTCTTCTCGTCGTAGTAGGTGTCCACGAGGGCGATCCGCGGCACCTTCTTGTCCAGGTACCTCTGGACGGCGTGGAAGGCCTCCCGGGACCCGCCCATGACGATCACGAGGGCGTGGGGCATCGTACCCATCGCCGGGAGTCCGAGGATGGAGGAGCCGAGTGGGGTCGTGATTGCGTCCAGCCCGCCGACGTAGACGGAGCGTTCGATGAGGGGCGCGATCCCCGGGTGCATGCGGCGCACGCCGAACGAGAAGATCTCCTTCCCGTTCGCGAGCTTGCGCAGGCGCGCAGCCTTCGTCGCGATGCCGCTCGTCTGGCAGATCACGCCGAGCAGAGGCGTTTCGTAGAGCGCCCAGTCGCCGTACGGGCCCTCGAGGGTCATCACGGGGAGCGGCACGCCGCGAGGCGTGCGCGGCGCGAAGATCGTCCCCTCGGGGAGGGACCACAGGCTCACGTTCTTCCCCTTCAGGAGATGCACGGCCTCCTCGACGCCCGCGAGGACGCCCCAGGGCCATCCGTTCGGCAGACCGCCCGTCGTGACCTCGGCCTCGACGACCGTGCGGTCCTTGCCGGCCTTCTTGAGGATCTCCAGGGTGCGCAGGAAGTAGACGTCCGTCGTCTTCCCCGCGTGGATCTCGTCCTCCGTGGCCAGGTAGAAGTCCCGGTCCCTCGCAGGTCCTGTCATGGCGTCGGGCGGTCACCCGCAAGGGGCCTTATAGGTTTTGTTCGGGCGCTAGCGGAGTTCCGGCAGGCGCTGGGCGTACTCGACGAGGACGTCCGCCGCCCGCACGGTCTCGCGGAGGGAGACGCGCTCGTCCGGCACATGGATGCGCGCGGTCTCCCCCGGTCCGAAGACGACGCACCGCGGGTTGTGGGCGGCGTACCACGCCATCTCCGTGGCGTACGTCACCCCGACGACCTCGGTCCCCGCGATCTCTCCCAGGAGCCGGACGTGGGGCGCGTCGAAGGGCACGCCGGCCGCGGGGACGTCCTGGGTCAGCTCCAGGAGCACGGTCTCGCCCGCCTGCTTGAAGGCGTCCTGGAGCAGGGCCTCGACCTGCGCCCGGGTCACGGAGGGCGGATGGCGGCAGTCCAGCTCCGCGCTGCAGGCATCCGCCACGACATTGGGCGCGACGCCCCCGTGGATCTGCCCGATGTTGACCGTGACCTCCGAGAGCGCGTCCCGGGGGTGCGCGTAAGGCTCCAGCCGGGTCAAGGCCCGCGTCATCCGGTGAATCGCATTGTCCCCGAGCTGCGGAAGGCTCCCGTGGGCGCTCCGGCCCCGCGTCGTCGCGCGGAACCAGAGGATGCCCTTCTCGCTCGCGATGACCCGGAGGCTCGAGGGCTCGAGGACGACGACCGCCGACGCGTCCCGGACGATCGGAAGGGAGGCGAGCGCCTTCGAGCCCGCCATGCTCGTCTCCTCGTCCGTCGTGAGGAGGACGGACACGGGCACGCCGCACTCGACGAGGCCGCGGGCGGCGGCCAAGGCGGCGACGCACCCCGCCTTCATGTCGGCCGCGCCCCGGCCGTAGAGCCAGTCGCCCTCCCAGACGCCCTGGTCCTTCGTCCATCCCGAGGCCAACGGCACCGTGTCCAGGTGGCCGTTGAGGAGGACGCCGCCTGTGCCGGACGACGCCTCCACCGCCTTCGCGTCGTCGTGGACCCTCGGCTGCAGCCCGATGCGGTCCAGCACGGAAGTCGCCGCCCGGAGGATGTTCGATGGGCCTACGTCCGCCGAAGAGGGGATGCGTACGAACTCCTCAAGGGTCGTACGTACGAAGTCGACGTCGGTCATACGCCTCTCCGGTCGAGTTCGTTCTGGACAAGGGCGATGGCATGGTCCGTATGGATCGCGTACGGGCCCAGGCCGAGGACGAGGGCATCCCGTGCGAGCAAGGCCCGCTCCTCGTCCGGCGTGAGCTCTTGGTTGTCGGAGAGCACGAAGGTCGCGTCCGCGGGAATCGCCTCCTGACGGATATCCTTGCCTCCCTGCTTCAGGTACACGAACGTCGGCCCGAGGCGGTCCAAAGCCTCCTCGAAGGACGCCTTCGAGGCCAGGATGCCCGGGGAGGCCTCGCGCTCCACGCGCGAGCCATGGTCCAACGCTTTCCGCACCAGGGCGGCGTTGCTCCGCAGGTCGGGCTGGTAGGAGCGCACCCGGTGCCCTTGAATCCGCACGAGCCGCGGCGGGTCCGGCGGCCCCAGGAGGAGGAGCGCGGCCTCGGCGTCGCGGCGGATGTCGTGGGCCAGCAGGAGGGCCGCGTTCGCGGAGGCGAGGAGGATGTCCATCCGGCCCGCGGCCCCGGCGAGGTCGTCCAAGGGGAACGACGGCGTGGTCGCGGCTCGATGGCCGACGACCAGGAAGCGGCGCACGGCGGCCGAAAGCCCGGGGCCCGCTTAAGCCTTCACGCCCTGCGGCGGCAGGGCGAAGCCCAGCGCCGCCATCCGGCCCACGATCTCGTGGAGCTTCTCCACGGACCAGTCGTCCTCCACGATCTTCTCGAAGACGCCCTGGCTGAGGAAGGCGACCTCCGCCCGGTTGAAGAGCTCCATGTACGGGACGACGGCGACGCGGAGCACGGCCGTCGTGCCGGAGGGGTAGACCTGGGCCTCCGCCCCGAGGTGGTCGCCCGACTTCGTGAGTTCGCCGAAGGGGACGATCTGGCGGACGAAGTACGCCTTGGCCTTGCTGCCCCGGATGGCCTTGTGAAGGTAGTACCGGCCCATCCAGTCCCACTGCTTGATCTCGAAGCCCGAGTCGACGAGCGCCTTCTCGTACGCGGCCAGGAGGTCCTGGACCCTGCGGTTCGGGAAGACGAGGACCGCGGTCGCACCCGAGGTCATGGAGTCGGAGGTCATGCAGCCGTGGGGGACCATCAAGGAACGCAGGCGATTCGCGTCATCGCTACGGGCTCACGTGCCGCGGCGACGAGATTCCGCATACGACTCCAGGGGCGGACGCTCCCGGAGGCTCTCCAGGATGCGCCGGTGGGCGGGGACGAGGGGGAGGTTGCCGATCTCCGCATCCCGCACCCATCGGACCTCCGCGGACGGCCGGACACGCCCGCGAGGCACGCAGCGGATCACGGACCCGGACCAGCGGCGGTGGCTGAACGTGTGCGCGAGTGGGGCGACCTCGTCGTCGACGTCCACCCGGAGCCCGGTCTGGGCCGCCACCGCATCGCGCAAGGCCTCGGCCCGCGCCCGGCCCGGCGGGACCTCGCCCCCGGGAAGGGACCACAGTCCCCCGAGCAACTCCCCGTCGGGCCGGCGGACGAGGAGGGTCCGCCCCCGTCGGCGCACGTAGGCGAAGGCCACCGGAACGGCCACGGGCCGTCGCGGTGCACGGGCCCGCGGGAGCGACGTTTGGACGCCCGCGCGTCGGGCGAGACACCCGGCGCCAAGCGGACACGCGGGGCACGCGGGCTGCCGCGGCGCGCAGACCGTGGCCCCGAGCTCCATGAGCGCCTGGTTGAACGCACCCGGACGGTCCGGGGGTACCAAGGCGCGGGCGAGGCCGTCGATCCGTCGCCGCCCCGCCGGCGCGGTCACGTCGGCCTCGATCCGGTAGAGACGCGAGAGGACGCGGGTCACGTTGCCGTCCACCGCGGCAACGGCCTCGCCGAAGGCGATGGAGGCCACCGCCCCGGCCGTGTACGGGCCGACGCCGGGCAGCGCGGCCAGGGTCGCGGCGTCGCGGGGGATGCGGCCCCCGTGGTCCCGGACGACGGCCTTTGCGGCGGCGTGGAGGTTCCGCGCGCGGCGGTAGAACCCCAGGCCCTCCCATGCGCGGAGGACGTCCTCCTCGGGCGCCGCAGCGAGCGCGGCCACGTCCGGGAACCGGGCGAGGAAACGCTCATAGTAGGGCGCGCCGGAGACGACGCGGGTGCGCTGGAGGAGGTACTCCGACACCAGGATGCGGTACGGGTCCGCCGTGCGGCGCCAGGGCATGTCCCGGTGGCCCGCGTCGAACCACGCGAGCAGCCGCTCCCGGACGTCCGCGGGCGTGGGGCCTTCCACGGGCCACGCAAAGGCGGCGCGGCTACTTAACGGGCCGGGGGGGCGAAACCCTTTCCCCGACGGCCCCGATGGGGCGGCGGATGACCTACCGCGGATCGCTCCTGGCGCGGATCGCCGGGACGGTCTTGATCGCCTTCGCCTGGTTCGGGTTCCTGTCCCTGTACCTCGTGTTCTTCGCCTCGCCGGACATCTCGACGGAGCTCACGGTCCTCCTGGTCACGGGCGTCGCGGACGGGGCGGCCATCGGGACCCTGTGGCTCATCTGGTTCCTCCGGGACCGGAAGGCGTTCCGCACGCCGCCGACCCAGGGCGTCACTTGAAGATCTCGCCTGTCTGGCGGCTCCACCAGAGGAGGTCGAGCACGCCGACGCTCACGCCGACCGCCTCGGCGAAGCGGCGCAGCCGGGCCTCGATGGCCAGGTACCGCCGGGGCGTGAGGGATGTCGGGAGGCGGCCGATCACGCGGTGGCGCACGAGGTTGCGGAGGATGTGGCGGTCCAAGATGGCGAGGTCCTCCCCGCGGCCGATGTTGCGGAGGAAGTGGCTCGCCTCCTTGAACCCGAGGCCGTCCACCTCGGCGACGAGGAAGGCACGCGCCTCCGCCGGATCGGAGAAGCGGTCCAGGGTGGACTTGAGGACCGGGCCACTCTCGGGGAAGAAACGTTCCCGCGCCCGGACCAGGTACGCGGCCTTGTGGTTGTGGAAGCGGGTCCGATGCTGCAGGAACCGGGCGATCCGCTCCGGACCGCCCGACCAGAGCAGCCCTTCGCGCTCAAGGGCCCGTACCGCGGCGTCGCTGCTCCGCGCGCTCGACTGGATGGCCAGGAGGGCGAAGCAGAGCTCCTCGAAGATCCGCTCGTCCGTGCCCAAGCCGACGGCGCGGAAATCGGAGAGGCGAGCCTCGATGGCTTCCTTTTTGGCCGCGAGATCCTCCCGCAACCCGTCCAGGTCGCGATACGCGGGCAAGATGGGCGACTAGGGCGCGGGGCGTCATAAGTCTATGGGGACGCGGCGGTCGAGGACGAGGCGGCGCCCAAGGAGGGACGCCCGGCGGGCCAGGATCTCCACGCCCGCGGCCGCGGCATCCCGCAGGGCCTCGCCGAACGCGGGGTCGGCGGCGTCGTTGGGAGCGAACCGCGCGGCGCGGCGCACGACGACGAACAAGAGGGCCGCGCGGGTCCCGCGACGGGCCAACGAGGCCAGATGGCCCAGATGGCGGACGCCGCGGACCGTCGGCGCGTCCGGGAAGCGGGCGACGCCGCGGACGACGAGGGAGCAGGACTTCACCTCGAG
>JAJYKG010000222.1 GCA_021788795.1 Thermoplasmata archaeon
CGGGCTTCTCGATCGCGGCCCTCTGCGAGCCCACGCCCATCGCGACGCCGACCTCGGCGGCGGCCTTCGCGAGGTTCGCGTTGATCGCCCCGCCCATGCCGAAGCCGCCGGTCATCGACGAGATGATGAGGGGCGCCTCGAGCTTCCGGCCGAAGAGCTTCGTGCCCAGGTCGATGTCGTCGAGGTCGATCTCGGGCAGGGCGCTGTGGAGGAGATGCACGTCCGCCCAGTAATCGTACCCCGCGGACACGTCCTCGTTGAGGATGATGTTCACGTGCTCCGCCTTGCGCTGCTCCGTCTTGGAAGGTTCCGCCATCTCAGTGGCCTCCGACCACGCGGGTGCCCACGACGATCCGGCCGCGGAGGGCATCCCGGACCCGGTTCTTGACGTTGCCGTTCACGATGATGCACTCGTCGGCGTGGGAGGCGATCTCGAGCATGCGGCGGACCTTCGCCTCGATGCCGCCGGTGACGTCGGGGCCCTTCGCAGGGCCGAAGTCGATGAGCGGCAAATCGGCCTCGGCCACGGAGAGGAGGAGCCGGGCGTCCCCCCTCTTCTTCGGGTCCGAGGTGAAGAGGCCGTCCACGTCCGCCGCGAAAACGACGCACCGCGGGCGGAAGGCCTTCGCGATCTCGAGCATGAGGACGTCGCCGGAGCAGACCGCGACGCCGCGCGTCCGGTCGCGCACGACGTCCCCGAAGGTCACGGGCGTGAAGCCTTGCCGAACGTAGTCCTCGAACGGTGACACCTCGAACGAGGCCAGGCGGCCGTCGTCCAGGGAGAGGATCGCGGAAGGCGGAAGGGCGACCGGTGCCAGGCCCGCCTTGAGGAGCCCGCCCACGACGAGGTCGTCAAGGGCGCGTACGTCGCGCTGCACGATCGCGGCACCCTTCGCCTTCGAGGGGGAGGCGACGCCGTTCAGGCGGTAGCGCCGCGCGAGGACATGGCCGAAGGACCCCGCGCCGTGCACGACGATGAGGTCGTCGCCCAGTCCCGCGAGCTCCTTCGTGAGGCGGAGGATGGCCGTTTTGCGCGGCGTGCGCAAGCGCGCCTTGTCCGTGAGTACGCTCCCTCCGAGCTTCACCAGGAGCATGGCGCGCGGCGAGACGCCACCCCGGGCTTAACCCTTTCCCAGCGCGGGCGTTCCCCCGAAACCCGTAAGTGCCGCCCGATCCCATCCTCGAGGCATGGTGCCCGGTGTCCTCCTCGCAGGCCTCTCGGCGCGCGCGGCCTTCTTCCTGAGCGTCATCCTGCTCGTGGCATCCGGCCTCCTCACCCTTCTCTCCGTCGTCGTCTACCCCAACCTCTGGCCGAACGCGGGCTTCGGAGGCCTGACCGTCCTCCTCGCGCTGACGACGGCGTATACGGCATGGGCCTGGCGGCGCTCCGAGGCGGGGACAGACGAGGCGTCGGACTGAGCCCGCGAAGGATTATATAGCGCCCGCTCTTTCGAGCGCCTCCTGCCATGACGCGCAAGCCCGGGAGCATGTACCGCGAGATCCGCGGGCAGGCCTACAGCCAGCGGAAGTATATGGGCGGCGTCCCCGCGATCCGGATCAGCCAGTTCGACATCGGGGACCTGCGGGCCCACTTCCCCGTGAAGCTCCACCTCGTCGCCGAGGAGCAGTGCCAGATCCGCCACATCGCCCTGGAGGCGGCCCGCATCTCCCTGAACCGCTACATCGCGAAGAAGGCGGGGAACGCGTACCACCTGAAGCTGCGCCTCTACCCGCACAACGTGCTGCGGGAGAACAAGATCGCCACCGGGGCCGGCGCCGACCGTATCTCCGAAGGCATGCGCGCGGCCTTCGGCTCGCCCGTCGGGACCGCCGCGCGCGTCCATCCGGGCACGAAGATCTTCACCCTCGAGACGACGGAGGAGCACGTGGCGGACGCGAAGATCGCCCTCCGCAAGGGCGGCGTCAAGCTTCCGACGCCCTGGCGCATCGTCGTCGAGCGCGAGAAGCCGAAGAAGTGACGGACGCCCGAGGCGCCCATCCACAGGTTTTTCTCTCACGCCGAGCGTTCCCGCGGGTCCATGGACGAGACGGAACGGCTCCTGGAGGTCATCCGCGGCCGCAATGCGAGGACGGTCGGCCTCCAGTTCCCCGTCGGGCTGCGCACGAAGGCGGTCGAACTCGCGCAGGAGATCGAGGCGAAGGCGGGCGTCACGTGCCTCGTGTCCGCGGATCCTTCGTTCGGCGCGTGCGACGTCGCGGACATGCCCGTGGACCTGATCGTCCACCTGGGCCATGCGCCCATGCCCCACCTGCGGTACAACCGCGTCTTCTTCTATGACCTGCCCGGGCCGCCGTTGACGGACCTGGCCTTCGTGGACGCTGCGGAGCCCATGCTCCCGAAACGCGTCGGACTCCTGACGACGACCCAGTTCCGCGGTTGGCTACCGCAAATCAAGGAGCACCTCGAGAAGGCAGGCTACGAGGTCGCCGTCGGCGAACCGGACAAGCGCGTCGCGTACGCGGGCCAGCTCCTCGGCTGCGACTACCACACCGCGGAGGTCGTCACGAAGGACGTGAACGGGTACCTGTACATCGGCACGGGCGAGTTCCACCCGATCGGCGTCGCCTTCCTCACGGACAAGCCGATCGTCATCGCGGACCCGGAGAGAGGCAGCGCACGCACGCTCGCGGACCTCAAGGACCGCATCCTGCGGCAGCGCTTCGCCGCGATCGCGCGGGCGAAGGACGCGAAGGTGTTCGGCATCATCGTGTCGAGGAAGATCGGCCAGGTCCGCATGGAGATGGCAAGGGATCTCAAGGCCCTCGCCGAGAAACACGGCCTCCAGGCGAACATCTTCCTCATGGACCTCGTGTCACCGGATTTCCTCGAAGGCTACCACGTGGACGCCTGGGTGAACACCGCCTGCCCGCGCATCGCGATCGAGGACGTCCTCCAATACAAGAAGCCCCTCCTCACCCCGCCCGAATTCGAGATCGTCCTCGGCGAGCGGAAATGGGAGGACTACGCCTTCGACGAGATCCGCGCCTGAGGGGACGGGAGACCGCGGGCGGTCGGTTTGAGTGCGCCGAAAAAGTTAACCTTGTTTAAGGTTGCATTGCACGCGGTGCATCCCTGGCTTCCCGCGGGCTACCGGCCGCGCGCGATCTCCGCGAGCGTCGCCTTGCGCAGCCTCTGCAGTTCCGCAGCCGCCTTGCGGTAGTACGCATCCACGCGGCGGATCGCCTCCGCGCGGACCTCCTCGGAGCCCGCGGGACCCAGGTACTCCTTGACCTGTCGCCGTCGTCCCTTCTCGGTCTCGTAGTGCCAGAAGTAGAGGTAGGGGCGGCCGCGGACGACGTGCTCGTAGAGCCCGCACCCGATCTGCATCCCCACGCCATCGCGTTATGGTTACTTGACCATATGCTTCTCGGAGCAGGAGGGCAAGGCGTATAGCGCGGCCCGCGTTCCTCGCGGCATGGCCCGAACCCCTTCCGTGGTCCGCATCCTGGAGCGACTCGCCCGGCAACCGACGACGTCCTACCACGAGGAACGGGTCGCGGCGGAGGCCACCGCGATCGCGAAGGGGTTCGGCGCGCACGTCCGCCAGGACCGGCACGGGAACCTGCGAATCTCCCCGCCCACGCCGCGCAAAGGAATCCCGATCTGGCTCGTGGCCCACATGGACCACCCGGGCGTCGAGATCATCGGGAAGCGGGAGGCCGTCCTCCTCGGGGGCCTCGCCCCCGACTACTTCCGTCCCGGGACTCGGCTCCGGTTCTACCACCAGGGCGAGCCCGTGTCTGCGCGGGTCAGGAAGTACTCCGGCAAGACCTACCGTTTCGCGCTCGCGCCTTCCCCGGAGGTCGACCGCCTGCGCAGCGGCGACATG
>JAJYKG010000223.1 GCA_021788795.1 Thermoplasmata archaeon
CCGGGGGAGCGCCTCCGGGACCTCCCCGCGGATGCCGAGCAGGACGGGACAGGGTGAGTGCGGCGCCAGCACGACCTTGTCGTTCGCGTAGTCGTAGTTGTTGAACGTCGATGGGAATGCGCGGTCCATCTCGCGAATCGAGGCAGGGTCCAGCTCACGCGGCAGGCCCCAGAGGCCGGGGGCGCGGTACGCGAGGAGTTCGTAGGTCCGGTCCCTCGGCCGCCACGCCAGCGCCGCCGTCGCCCCGATGACGCCGCGCCCGTTCTTGAAGCCGCGGACGATCCCTCGGCCGGAGGCCGCCTCGCGCGCCTCGCGGCGGGAGACGATGCCCCGGACCGCCCTCCAGTACAGCGCGGGCGGGGGCGGCCGACGGAGGATGGCGAACGCGGGGTTCGTCGTCGGGTCCTGGAAGACGGACCACGCCCGGACGAGGGTCTCCACCGGATCCCGCAGTTCCTCGGGGTCCGCATGGCCTCGCGCCCGGGGAAAGGCTCGGATGGGGCGGCTCCCGATCCGGCCCACGAGGGTGGGCGGGCCCGCCCCCTTGCCGAAGCGCAGGGCGAGCGCCCCGTTCCCCCGGGTCTTCCAGGGGATGTTGGGGTTCAGCCGGACGAGCCGCGGGAAGCCGATGAGGTCATGCTCCGCAGTGAGCTCGCGGACGACCTCCGTGGCGAGGAAGGTCGTGCACATCCCGCCGAGGCTGTCCGTGTCGTCCAGGCCGACCCAGAGGACCATGCGGGTGCGGGGATGGGCCGCGGGGGATAAAGCCCCGCGGGGGGAACCTTCATATCGGCCGCGGCCGTTGGAAGCCCGATCCCCATGCCCGTGCGCACCTTCGACTTCACGAACCTTGACGCGCGACGCCTCTCCAAGATCGGGTCCGGCTGGGCCAACCTGCGGGTGGACCACAACAGCACGGTCACCCTGATCACGGAGACCGGACCGACGAGCGCCCAGGTGGACTTCCGGTTCACCGCGAGCTACCGCACCGAGGTCGCGGTCATCGGCATGATCCAGATCGAGGGGCAGATCCTGTGGGAGGGCGACGCCGCGGCCCTCGTGAAGGGCTGGACCGCCGGCGGCCAGATGCCCGCCGCGGCCGCGAACGAGATCCACACGGTCATCATGACGAACTGCATCCCGGAGACGGTGATCCTGGCCCGGGAGGTCCGCCTCCCGCCCCCGGTTCCGATCCCGCAGGTGCAGGTCCAGCCGCCCGCCGTCCCTCCCCCGGCCAGGGGGCGGTCGCCCGAGATCGCCTGAGCGTCCCTCGCCGCGCGCGCCGGATCGTCCGGGTCACTTGATGTGGTCCAGGCTGAACGAGCCGATGGACACGGCCGACTTCGTGTACGTGTAGCGAATCCAGCTGCGGCTCTGCACGTCGCAGATGCCCTTGATGCTCAGGAACGACTTGAGCTGCTCCACCTTGAACTCGATGGAGCCGTCCATGAGGGACCCGAGCATCTGGATCTCCTGCTCCTCGTGCATGCCCTTCTCGATCACGTACATGGCCACGGCCTTGTCGCGCTTGCGGCGGCCGACGAAGGGCTGGAGGAACTTGAACGTCGTCGTGGGGTCGAGGTAGGCGATGAGCGTGGACACGCTGCGGAACGCCAGCCGGTAGGTCTGGTCCTTCTTCCGCCACTCGGCCGCGATCGCGTCCGTCGCCTTCAGGATCGCGTTGTGGTCCGTGGGGTCGTCGATGTAGGTCGTGTTCGGGTCGTTCGCCTCGCCGCCCATGGACTTCGTGTAGGCGTCGATGTACTTCACGAGGCCGAGCTTCTCCCTCTCCTCGTAGTCCGGCAGGACGAAGGTCATGTCCTCGCGGATGTCCCCGGGCCCCTTGTCCGTGAGGATCCACAGCACGGGCAGGCCCTTCTTCAGGCCGTCCGCCATGAAGAGGCTCACGACGACCTCCTTGCCGACGTACGCCGGGCCGTAGACGGACACGTTCGAGCTGAAGGGGATGCCGCCGAACAGGAGGTCGTCGAGGCGGGAGATGCCCGTCTTGACTTTCTGCTGCTGGACCTCGACCTTCCGGTCCTCCGCGCGCGCCTCGATCTCCTCCTCGATCATGCCCTGCTCGCGCAGCCGCAGCTCCTCCAACTTCTGCTGGAGGTAGGCCTCCTTGTTCCGGACCTCGTCCTCCTTCTGCTGGATCTCTCCCTTCAGCTGTTCGAGGCGCGCCTTGAGGTCCAGCTCCTCCGTGGAGCCGCCCTCGGCCCTCGCCTGCTCGACCTTTCTCGCCTCCGCTTCCAGGCGGTTCTCGCGGTAGGTGAGGTCCTGCTCCCTCCGCAGGAGCTCGTCCTCCTTGAACGCCAGGGGCTCCTTGAGCTTCTTGAGTTCGTCCTCGCGGAGGGCCACCTCGTCCTGGAGGCGCTGGATCTCCTGCTCGCGGAGGAGCATGCTCTTCTCCTTGGACAGCATCTCTTGCTCCTTCCGCTGGAGAGCCTGCTCGAGCTCGTGCTTCGGCTTGCCCTCGAGCTCCTTCGCCTGGGAGCGGAGCTGGTCCTCGATGCGGTACTTGCTGACCTGCTCCTCCAGGGCGATGATCTGCTTCTTGAAGTCCTCCTCCTTCTCGAGGTACTCCTGCTCGTTCTCGCGGAGCTCCTCCTCGAGCCGACGCTTGAGCTCCTCGCTCAGGGTACCCCCTTCGGCGGGCGGCACGGACGGCGCGGGCGCGACGATCTGCGCCCTCGCGTCGAGCGCGGCTTCCTTCTCCGCGAGGGCGATCTCCCGCTTCCGGAGGTCGCGCTCGGAGGGTCGCATCTTCGCGAGGCCCACCTCGATCTTGTCCCGGAGGGACTCATTGACGGCCTTGAACTCCGCGACCTCGGTCTGGAGCTTGGTGCGCGCCTCCACCATCTCGTCGAGGCGCTTCTTGAGGTCGAGGGCGGGGCCGCCCTTGAGCTGCTGGCCCTTGACGTACTTGATGACCGCGATGGAGCCCTTCTTGATGTGGTCGATCTCCCGCTCGAGCTCCTTGCGCTTGGCGATCTCCGTCTGGAGCTCCTTGGAGAGGTTGGCGACCTCCTCGATGTACTGGATGGGGTCGAAGCGGCCCGAGCGGAAGTTGGAGAGCTCCCGGGTGAGCGTCGCGCGCATGGCCTCGAGTTCGGCCCGCAGCCCGTCCACCTCGAGCGCCTTCGACCGGAGCTCCTTGAGCCGGTCGTCCGGGACGTGCCCGCTCTTCGCGGCGCGCGGGGCCGACCCTCCGGGTCCCACGCCTCCGATCCACTCCTGGAAGGCGTTGTCCTCGCCGGCGAGCCACTTGCGGAGGGCATCCTCCCGGCCGTCCACGGTCGCGGCGTTCACGGGCGCACCGATCCACGAGCTCAGGCCGTTGTCTCCGGATTCGCCCTTGAGCCACGACGCGAGGCCGCGGTTAGCGGCCGCGGGCGCCGGGGCGTCCTGCTTCGTCCCGCAGACCACGCACTCGCCCCGGGCGTTGACCTCGCCGCCACAGACGCGACACGTCACCGTGGCGGTCCCGCCCGCATCGGCCTTCGATTCCAAGCGGCTTGCACCTCGAGGAGCCCCGCTCGTACCAGCGGCGGACTCGCACCCGTACGACCCGCACCACGGGGCGGATGGGTATTTAACCGTTGCAGCGCCAGTATCACACGAGGGTCTACCGCCCCTGGAGCACGGGAGGTCCCGCGAGGACGGCGACCAAAGTAGGAAACGTACTTATACGCACCGAAGAATTTCGCCGCCGAAATAAAAACGCGGGGACGGGTCGAGGCCTTGAGCGCTGAGGAGAAGCACATCATCCTGCGAATCGACCCCAATGACGAGTCGATCACCCTGAAGGACGTGAGGCAGCGAATCGAGGAGCTCCA
>JAJYKG010000224.1 GCA_021788795.1 Thermoplasmata archaeon
AGCCATGGCCTCGAGCGGAGTCATCCCGAAGTCCTCGTCCTGGGCGGTGGCCAGGAAGGCGCGGCACGACGCGTACAGCTCGCGGAGCCGCGGCTCGTCGACCTCGCCCAGGAAGGTGACGTTCTCCGGGGGCTTGAGGGACCGGACGAACGTCCGCGCGTCCACGCTCACCCCGGGCCCGCCCGCGATCACGAGCCGCTCCTCCGGCATGCGGCGGAACGCCTCGACCTGAAGGACGATGCGCTTCTCGTGGGAGAGGCGGTTCACGGAGAGCCACGCGTCCCCCACCCGCTCGAAGCGGAAGCGGGAGACGTCCACGGGCGGGGGGATGACATCCGCGGCACGGTGCAGGTACCGGTCCACGCGGCCTGCGACGTTGCGGCTGTTCGCGACGATCGCGTCCACGTGGGCCACGTCGTCCTCGTACTTCGGCCGCGTGCGGCGGATCCACGCCTTCGCGGCCACGCGCTTCGCCGGCGAGAGCTCCGCGAGGAAGGTGGCCCGGAGGTCGTAGAAGACGCGCACGGGCGTGTGGCAGTACCAGAGGTTCGGGTGGTGGTGCTCTGCCGCCGCGATGGACCAGTTCCCCGAGAGCACGTAGGCATCGTACGGCGGCAGGTCGGCGTGGGCGAACGCCTTCGCCTGCCGCGCCTGGCGGAGGAGCGGGGTCTGCGGCACCTCGGCCAGCTCTCGTACGCGCACGTCTGGGAAGCCCGCCTTCGCGGGGATCTTCGGGTCCACGTCGGTCGCGTACAAGTCCGCGCCGAGGGCGGAGGCGAGGGTGAGCACGAGGCGCTCCCCGCCGCCGATGAAGCTCAGGTGGTCGTGGAGGATCGCGACGCGCATCGGTCGGCCTCAGCAGGAGCTGTCGCAGCCCCAGGCGACGTAGTACAGTTGCCCATACCCGCTGTCGTAGATTTTGATGAACGGAGATTCGGAGAACTTCGCGACCGCCGCCCCGGTCATGGGCACCGCGGGCGCGAACGGTTTCAGCTGCACGCCGGCCTTCGTGTCCTGCCCGAGCCAAACGTAGGTCACGCGGAGGTTGCCCGCGGGCGCCCGCACGTACACGAGGCCGGGCTCCGCGGCCGCGAAAGTCGGCGCGGTGAACGGGAGGCTCGTGGTGTCCCACGTCGCGTTGATTCCCCCGAAGCCGAAGAAGATCGTCGACGCGCTGTGGTCCGCGGCCACGAGCCCGCCGGCGTAGTCGCGGGCCCAGAGCGCGCCGTCCACGAGGTTGGGCGAGATACCCTCCTGCCAGCCCGCCACGAAGGAGGGCGGCGGGATCGCGATGAGGGCGTTGCCCGCGAGGAGGACGCCGACCACACCCACGGCGAGGGCCCGGCGCCGCCCGCTCTTCCCGAGGCGGTCGTAGGCGGCGGCGAAGCCCGCGGCCGCGAAGAGGCCCAGAGGCATCACGAGGTACTCCATGTGGCGGTACGGGATGAGGACGAGGGGCGCCGCGACCATGCCGACGACCGCGGAGCCGAGGAGGGCGAGGAGCCAGCTGTTCACGTCGAGCCCGTCGCGGGCGAAGTCGAGGAACGCGCGGCCCGGCGCGGAAAAGGCCAGGAGCAGGAGGAATGGCGTGAAGGCCAGGACCACCCCGGGCGGCACGGCGATCGTCGTGGAGGGGATCGCGCCGACGATGACGAGCGCGGACAAGGCGGCGAGGAACACGAGGGTAACGGCGAGCATGCGGCCCGCATGGCGCAGGTCGGGCTGCCGCGGACGGAAGCGCCAGGCGACGCGCCGGCGCGCCAGGATGATCCCCGCGAGCACGAGGACGAGGACGGGGAACGACGCCGGCAGGAACCACCAGGGCACCAGGCTCACGTTGTGGAGGACCTGGTCCCAGAAGGGCGGGACGCTCGCCCAGAACGCGAACGTCGCCACGGCGAAGAAGGCGAGGAAGCCCGCCTCCCGCCACAGGCCGGCGTCGCGCACGACCGGCCGCACGAGATTGCGGATCAGGAAGGCCGCGAAGATCATGATGAGGAGGAAGTACGTCGACAGGTGGTGGGTCAGGATGGCCGCGGCCGCGACGAGGACGAGGGGCAGCAGCACCCGCGGGTCGCGGCGGAGCCTCAGGAACAGGAGGAGGCCTGTGACCGCGAACAGGTCCCCCAAGCTCGCGGGCGCGGTGTGGGACGTCGTGTAGGCGTGGGGCATCGCGACCGCGAGGAAGGCGGCCGCGAGGAGGGCGATCCGCTCGTCGCCCGTGACCTCCACGCCGATGAGGAAGAAGGGGAGGACCGCGAGGCCGCCGAGGATGGGGACAATGAGGTCGACGGCCAGGGGCACGCCGATCGGCGCGAGGAGCAGGGGCGCATCCTGGGCGAGGAACATCCCTGGGAAGTACGGGTAGGTGATTCCCCAGCCCGCGTACGACGTGGGCAGGTGGCCCGTCACATTAAGGTAGCGGAGGATGGTGAAGTACTCTCCGATGTCGGAGCCCCAGAACGTGAAGGTGAGGAGCGGGGAGAGGCGGATGAACACCGACGCGAGGACGACGGCGCTAAGGGCGAACGCGGTCGACTTCCGCACTCGTGCGCGAACCGGCGGCCGCTACTTGAGGGTTGTCCCGCGCGGCCGAGGGCGCGTGATGCCGGAGGGCTCGGGGAGACGGGACGAGGGCACCTTGCGGCTCTTTCCTAACCCGGTGCGAGGATTCAAGCCTTTGGGCGTCCCTGAATGGTCGATGAGGACACCTCGAAGGAGACCTCGGCTCTGGCTGTTCTCGGCTCTCGGGGCCACGGTCCTTCAGGCCGTCTCCCCGCTCGTCGCCACCTTGACCGCTTACGTGCCCGACCCGAACTGGACCTGCCCGGTAGGACCGCCGGGAACCATACAGGAGGGCTGCCCGGCTCGCTTGGTACTTGCCACGCATCCCCTCGTTTGGGTCGGAGTCGGTCTGTACCTAGCCGGTGTGGCCCTGATGGGCCTCGCCCTATTCCTCCTACATCGGACGCCGCGAGAGCCGGAGTCCAGAGTCGTCGCGGCGTAGCCCCGCCCCTCGTCGGTCCGCCCAGCCCAGTGGCCGACCCCGGCCGCTTCCCCGCCGCGTCCCGGCGGCCGCACGTTCGGACCCCCCCGGGTTGTATGCCCAGAACCTCGAAATGCAGCCAGGGGCTCCGGATATTTCAGAATCGGCCTTCCCGCGGAGGGTGTGGAAACGGCTCGGGGAGGGGGCGATGGGGCGGAACGACTATTGCGCCGAGCGCCGTTTCCAACCGGATGGCCGACTGCCGTGAGTTCGTGGCAAGCATCTGTCAATGCTGCGGCGTGGAGATGCCCGGAAGGCTGCCGCTCGCGATGACGGACTCGTTCCGCCCTCTCCCGGAGTGCCCGCAATGCGGGATGCAAGTCTGCCCGCCGTGCCGGCAGCATCACGTCAGGCAACACGACCACGCGGCCTGCGACCGGATGCGCGTGACCACGCGGTAGACCGTGAAACAACCCCGTCCATCTCCCGGCCGCCATCGGCTCGGGGGGGACGAACCATCCCACCACATGTCTAAAGTCGGCCTCCCGCCGTGAGGTAGTTGGTCATACAGGGTCCCGCAAGTCTGCGAACCAAGCCCGTGGTCGGCCCCTGAAACGTTTTGGACGTGGACGAAAGGTGTTATCGCGCTCGCCGTGGGCTATGTGCTACACAAAGAATAGCGGAACTGGAGTGGAAGGTCGGTGGCGGGGACGCCGAGCACCTCGGTCAATTCGCCCTCCATCTGTATGTTCCCTGAGGAGCTGACGGAGGCGAAAGGAGGTGGACCATCCGATCTCCTATGGAGTCCCCTCCCGTTCCACAATTGAGTGTGTAGCACAGT
>JAJYKG010000012.1 GCA_021788795.1 Thermoplasmata archaeon
CGCACCGCTCCCTCGTCACGGTGATGGTCGGCCTCGACCGGCCGCACCTGAACGACTTCAGCTGGGTCTACTTCCCGACGCCGGAGGACGGGTGGTTCAACCGCATCTCGTTCCCGAGCAACTTCTAGGACCGCGTGACGCCCGAGGGCATGAGCTCGGCCATGGCCGAGATCACGTGCAACGCCGGGGACGGAATCTGGTCCGCGTCCGACGAAGCCCTCATCGAACATGTCGTCGGCCACGCGGACCGCCTCGGCGTCTTCCGCCGCTCCGACGTGCGCCTGTCGCGGGTCGCGCGCACCCGCTACGCCTACGTGGTCTTCGACCGGACGCACCGCAGGAACCTGGACCTCGTGAACGCGTACGCGGACCGGATTGGCCTGCGGCTGCTCGGACGCTTCGGGCAGTTCGACTACATCAACACGGACCAGGTGATCCTCCGCGCCCTGGCCCTCGCGAAGGCTCTGGGGGCGGCCCCGTGAGGGTCTCCGTCGTCGTGCCGGCCTACCAGGAGGAGAAGGGGATCGAGGCGTTCCTCCGGCAGTTCGAGCGCCAGACCCTTCCGCGGGCCGAGTTCGAGCTCATCGTGGTGGACGGGGGCAGCCGCGACGGGACGCGGGAGATCGCGGCGCGGCTGGCGGATCGCGTGGTCCTCCAGACGTCCACGGGCATCGGCGGCGCGCGCAACGACGGCGTGCGGGTCGGGCAGGCCGACCTCATCGCGACGACGGACGCGGATTGCCGCGTGCCCCCGGACTGGCTCGAACGGATCGTCGCGGACTTCGACGACCCGGCTGTCGTCGCGGTCTGCGGGCCGGACGGCCCCTTCGACGGCGGGCTCAAGGCCCGCGCCCTCTACTTCTTCGTCCGGGGCATCATCCGGCTGGCCGCCCTCGCCGGGATCTACGGCACCGGAGGGACGAACTCCGCGTTCCGGAAGAGCGCCTTCCTCGCCGTGGGAGGGTACCGGTCCATGGCCCACTCGGACGACATCGACATGGGGGTGCGCATCCGCCGCGAGGGGCGGGTGGTCTTCGACCCGCGGCTGGACGTCGGGCTGAGCGTGCGCCGGCTGGAGAAGGACGGGTACCTGCAGACCTTCCTCCTCTGGCTCCAGGGCGACCTCAAGGTCCTCGCGGGAAAGCCCGTCGAGCCTAAGGAGTACGCCCGTCAGGAGTACTAGGCCGCCCCGCGCGGGGGCGCCGCCGCGCGGCGGCGGTAGAGAGCGGCCGCACCGACGGACACGCCCACGAGGACGAGGACGGCCACGACGGTGATCAGGGTCGCCGTCCCGGGATCGTAGACGAACCCGAGGTACCCGACGAGCACGAGGAGGAAGCTGTACTTCGCCGCCCCGCCGAGGACGATGTACGCGATCGACCTGCGGTAGCTCCACCCCACGACCGCGATGAACGCCCCGACGAACGGGACGACGGGGGCAATGCGGTTCACCAGGATGATCCGCTCGTCCGGCACGATCATGAGGTCCGTCCAGCCGCGCATCGCCCGGCCGAGGAACCGCGGGAGGTGGCCCCGGTCCACGACGAGCTTGCGGACCCAGAGAAACATGAGGGTGTTGCCGACGACCTCGCCCGCGAGGGCCATGACCAGGAGCAGGAGGGCCCACGTGAACGGGTCCACCCCAGGGTCGCGGTAGAGGTAGCTGAGGACCACCGCCAGCTCGGGGAGCGTGGGGATGATCGCGGCGTCGATCACGAAGACGAGGAAGAGGGCGAGGAGGGTGCCTCCGGGGCCGAGGAACGCGAAAAGGCCCGTGAGCCAGTCCGCCACGGAGGCCATGGACGGCCTCAGACGTTGCTCGAGATGCTCACGACGGTGATCTGGAACACCAGGGTGCGGCCCACGACCTGCTTGTTGAAGTCCAGGGTGTACGTGCCCGCGGCGAGGTCCACCGACGACAGGTAGAACGTCTGCCCGGCGGGCGTCTTGCCGCCGAGGACGTCGACCATCGAGGGGTCGAGGTGGTTCTGGATCGTGATGATGCCCGTCCCGTTGTTCGCGGTGTCGTCGATGCTCAGGACGGTCGCGTGCCATGCCCCGTACGGGCGGATCGCTTCGCCGGGATACGGGCTGTTCGTGACCTGGACGACGTTGCCCAGGATGGCGACGGTGGCGCTCCACCCGTAGACCGGGTCGGTCACGTTCGTGGCGGAGAGGGCGCTCTGGCCGTACGTCGCGGTGAACGCGGTCTCGTTCGTCGTCACACGGACGGGCACGGTCTCCACGAGGTCATGGACGTCGATGAGGCTCGGGTTCGCGGGCCCGTACCCGAGGTTCTGCGGCACGGAGACCGTCGTCGACTGGCCGACGGAAAGGCCCTCGACCCCGTCGCTGAAGCCGGGGATCACGGTCCCGCCCCCGATGGCGAACTGGAGCGGCGTCCAGCTGGACCGCCAGGCGAAGCTGTACGCCTTCGGGTACGTCACGTTGTCCTGCGCCGCGGACTGGAGGCTCGTGTCGAAGACGAGGTTGTCGTTCGCGAAGTACCCGATGTAGTTGATGGAGACGGTGTCGCCCTGCTGGGCCACCAGCGGGGTCGGGAGCGGAGGCGGCGTGAAGATGACGTAGTACGCGCCGACGACCACGACGACGGCGATCACGAGGGCGAGCAGGACGATCCAGTCGTTGAGGGCGGAATCGTCCCGCGCCAGGGGTCGGGCCATGGTGGTGCCGGGCTAACCTAGGGGTCCGAATAAAGGTTATGGTCCGCTCCTCGGAGGGACCGCGGTACCCGGCCCGCCGGCGGCCTCAGGCGTACATCGCACCGCTCGCGGTCTCGTGCCGGATGCGGCTCTCGCCCAGGACCTTGTCCACGGCCAGCTCGAAGTCCGCCGTCGTCACGGAGTCGCGGTCCTCGCGGATGGCGAACATCCCCGCCTCGGTGCACATGGCCTTGAGGTCCGCGCCCGTCGCGCCGTCCGTGCGCTGGGCGACCGCCTCGAAGTCGACGTCCGGGGTGAGGCTCATCTTCCGCGTGTGGATCCTCAGGATGGACAGGCGGCCCTCGTACGACGGCACGGGAATCTCGATGATCCGGTCGAAGCGGCCGGGCCGCAGCAGGGCGTCGTCCAGGATGTCCGGGCGGTTCGTCGCGCCGATGATCTTGACGTCGCCGAGCGGGTTGAAGCCGTCCAGCTCCGCGAGGAGCTGCATGAGGGTGCGCTGGACCTCGCGGTCCCCCGAGGTGGCGACCTCGAGGCGCTTGGCGCCGACGCTGTCGAGCTCGTCGATGAACACGATGGAGGGGGCCTTCTTCCGCGCGAGCTCGAACAGCTCGCGCACGAGGCGCGCGCCCTCGCCGATGTACTTCTGGACGAGCTCGGACCCGACGAACCGGATGAAGGAGGCCTTCGTGCGGTTCGCCACAGCCTTCGCGAGGAGGGTCTTACCCGTGCCCGGCGGCCCGACGAGGAGGACGCCCTTCGGCGGCTCGATGCCCACCTTGCGGTAGAGGTCCGGCTTCAGCAGCGGGTCCTCCACGGCTTCCTTGAGCTCGAGGATCTGCTGGTCCAAGCCGCCGATCTCCGAGTACGTGGCGTCGGGCTTCTCGATGATCTCGGCCCCGGTGACGATCGGGTCGTACGACGGCGGGAGGACGCCCATGACCGCGAGGGTCTGCTTGTTGAGCGCGACCCGCGCGCCCACGAGAAGGTTCTCCTTGGCGATGTAGTCCGCCGCGTTCACGATGAAGTCGGGCCCGGTCGAGGACTTCACGACGACGCGGCCGTCCGCGAGGATGTCGCGGACGTTGCCGATGATCAGGGGCGGGCTCTTGAGCCGGTCGAGCTCCTGCTTGAGCCGTTTGATCTCTTTCTGGAGCCGGATGAGCTCCGTCTCCACGTAGCGCTTCTCGCCCTCCACGCGCCGCGCCGTCTCCAGGAGTTTGTCGTTCCGATCCTCGAGCGAGGCGATTCGCTCGGACAGTTTCTCCGAGAACTCTCGGATCTGTTCTTCGTCCATGCAATCTCGTCCGGTGGGCCGGCGGAGGACGAAGGCTATATACCCAACACCTTTTATTTAGCGGTTGCGGACTTGATTTCGTGATCTGCGAATTGTGCGGCACCGAGGTCCCCCACACGAAAAACGTGGCAATCGAGGGCTCCGTATTGAGCGTCTGCAACGACTGCGCGAGGTTCGGGGACGAGGTCGCCGCCCCCGTTGTCCGACGCGGCTCCATGCCTCCGGTGATCGCCCAGCGCCTCGAGGCGCGGAAGCGCCGTCAGACGCCCCGCGACGTCTACGCGGACGCGGGCCAGGAGGAACTCGCGGAGGATTTCCCGCAGCGCATACGTCGCGCGCGCGAGGATAGGGGATGGAAGCAGGCCGACTTGGGCGCGAAGATCAACGAGAAGGTCAGCGTGATCGCGAAGCTCGAGTCGGGCACGATCTCGCCGAACGACGCGCTCGTGCGGAAGATCGAGCACCACCTCGGGATCAAGCTGAAGGAGAGGGTCCAGCCGGTCGCGATGAAGAAGGCCTCCCCTTCGGGAAGCCTCACCCTCGGCGACCTGATCAAGATCAAGGACGAGGACGAGTGATCAGCGCATCCCCAGGTGCGCCTTGACCGGGCCCAGGAACGGGGCCACGTCGATGCCCGCCTGGCGCGCCGCGACCAGGGCCGCGACCTCCACGTCCACGTCCATCTTCTCCTGCACGGCGTTGACCGCCGCGATGGCCGCGCGCCGGTCCGACGCCGTCTTCGCGGCGACCGCGTCCACGAGCCGCAGGAAGACGTCCTCCGTGACCGGCGTCGCCACCTCGAGCATCTTCGGCGTCGGGACGAAGTCCCGCGGCACCTCGACCGAGTCGATCGCGAACGCGGGGCGGATGTTGCCGCCGTGGGATTCCAGGAGCTTCGTCTCCAGGCCGATCTGGAGGAGCCGCTGCGCGTCCCGCGGGGGGAACCAGCGCAGGTCCATGGACGCGGAGAGGACGAACTCCCGCTCCGTGAGCTCGTCGCGGCCCTTGCGCTTGAACAGGAGGGCGATGGCATATCGGAGGTCGTCCATGGTCTCCCCGCGCGACGGAGAGCTGCGAAACGGCGCGGGCTAGTTAAAGGTGCGGCCCCGTTCCCGGGCACGCGCCCCAACCCTTTTCTCCCGTCGCCGCATCCGTCCGCCCATGCCCGGCGCGGGGAAGGCGGGCACGAGATCCGTGGAGGAGTACCTGGCGAACCTGCCGGCGGACCCGCGCGCCGCCCTCCGGGACCTGCGGGAGACCATCCGGAAGGCCGCGCCCCGGGCCGAGGAGGTCATCAGCTACCGGATGCCCGCGTTCCGCCAAGGGGGCATCCTGGTGTACTACGCGGCCTTCTCGGAGCATTGCAGCCTCTTCATCGGCAGCGTCGCGACCCAGCGGAAGTTCGCCGCGGAGCTGAAGCCCTTCCTAGCCGGGAAGGGCACGGTCCACTTCACGCCGGAGCGGCCCCTCCCCGCCGCGCTCGCGACGCGCATCGTGAAGGCCCGCGTTGCCGAGAACGAGACCCGGGCCGCCGCGAGACGTCGCGCGCCCGCGCGGGCGGCCAGGAAGGCGCGGGGAACGCGACCCCGGAGGCGGTCGCCCCGGGGGACGGGCAGGGCGAACGTTTAAGGTGCGGGGGGCCCATGGATTGCCCGCTCCCGTCAATGGTCGCGCCGATCCGTGACGCGCGATGCAAGCCGGGAGAGAACGCCGCATGGGTCCCTCCTCGATAGCCCCGGGACGGGGCGCTCCGTGACAGGGGGACAACGCGGCGTCCCACAATCCCTCGGCATGGGTCAGGGCGTCGAGTGAGCAGCGCTTGGCCATGAAACGCGCTGTTAGTGCCGAGGGACATCCTGGGGCCTTCCGCGGCAGGCCCGGACGGGTTCAGGCCTCGAGCGGGCGGGCGAGGCCGCAACGGATCGCGAGGTCGGGGCGCACGGCGATCGCCTCCTGGAGCGCGGCCTCGAAGATCTTGCGGGCGGTCGGCGTGCCGAGGCTCTGGGAGCAGACCTCCCAGAGGTCTCGGTGGAGGTTCGCCATGAGCTCCCGCAGGTGGTCGAGGCCGCCGTTGCTGCCCTCGATCATCTGCTGGAAGACGACCGTCCGGAGCTCCTGGTGCTCCTTGACCAGGGTCTTCTCCAGGTCCCCCTCGACCCGGGGAAGCCCGAGCCTCCGGATCTCCTGGAAGAGGGCCTGGAAGTACGCGACGTAGAAGTCGACGGCCTCGCGCAGCGGCGCGGAGTCGTCCGCGAGGTCCACCTCGATCCGCAGGAGGGAGGAACGGACCCGGTACTCGAACGTCCGCGCGTCGTGCCTCCGCCGTTCGGCCAGGCCCAGGTCCGCGAGGCGCTGAAGGAACCGCGAGGCCGTGGACACATGGATGCCGAGGGCGCGGGCGACCCCGCTCGAGAGGTGCCACTCGCCGTCCCGGAGCTCGCGCAGGATCGCGAGGCTGTGCTCTCCGGAGAAGAGGGTCGCGGCCTGCTGGAAGGTGGGGAGGTCCATGGGCGCACCGGGGTCCGCGGGCCCGTTCGGGCGGGAGGTCTAACCGCCGTAGACCGGGGGGCTCAAGAAGGGTGCCCCGACATTCTCAGGCGCGATTTTCGCCCTCCGGCGGCCCCGGGGGGCCGCCGGCACCGCGGTCCGCAGGCGACGCGGGAGCGCCGCCCTCGTGGGGAAGGTTGAAGTACAGGCGGTCATTTCGGAGCCGCCACGGCCGCCCTGCGCTTGCCCTGAGGGTGACCTCCAGCCCGCCGCCTGGTCGAGGGAGCCCCTTGCGTTACACCCGTTTCGAGAAGGCCCGAATCATCGGAGCGCGAGCGTTGCAGATCAGCATGGGAGCGCCCATCGTCGTCGACCTGCCTGCGGGGCTGGTGGACCCGATCGAGATCGCGTGGAGCGAGTTCAACGCCGGCGCAATCCCCATCACGGTGAAGCGCGAGCTGTGAGCCCGCTCATTCTTCCTCGTCCGCGGGAGCGAGGTCCGCCAGGTCGAACACGGCCTCCGGCGACTTGAGCCGGGCCGCCTCCTCCGGACTCAGGACCTTTCGCACCGTGTCCGCGTGCACGACCGTGCTGTTCCCCGTGGGATCCTCGAGCACGAAGGTGAAGGATTCACGGCCTTCGATCAGGCCCTCGATCCGCGCGCGGACCGCCGCGAGGCGCTTGCGGTCGACCGAATCGTCCGCCGTGGCTTCCTGGCCCTGGACGACGTCGAGGAACTTTCGCAGGACGCCCTCCACGTTGCTGACGAAGGCCTCCGCCTGCGGCCCCGGCTCCATGCTCGCCCCGAGCTCCGGGATGCGGATCGTCCCCGAGGAGGACCGCGCGACGCGGGCGGAGAGCTGGTCGGGGCGCTCCACGCGGAGGGTGAGCCGCACGGGCTCGCGGCGCGTCGTGAGGAGGAGGTCCGCGTGCCGGTAGCCGCACGCGACGCAGAGCAGGATGGTCTGGAGCGCGCCGCCGAAGTACGGGAGGTCGAGGTCCAGGGACCGCAGGACCATGGGGCGATGGCCGCAGACGGGGCAGGGCGCGTCGAGGGCGGACTCCCGGGCGGGGCCGCGCGCTACGTCGGGGGTGCGGTCGGTCACCGGCGTCGGAAGGCCTCCGCCCGGCTAAGAACTTTCAGGGAAACGGCACGATATATGCGAAGGGTCTACGCCCGGCCCGTGCATGGGGACCCGGAGACCTCCATGGGGGATGCGGCCCGAGTCCCACCGCCGCGATGGGGGCAGTTGGCGGGCCGGCTCGACGCGCTCTCGGTCCGGGGGACGAGATTCGCCCAGCGGATCCAGGAGAGGTCGAAGCGGATGCCATCCTTCCTGGTCCTGCTCTTCGCGGCGACCGCGGCGTGGATCCTTCTGTGGGCGGGCTACGACTTGGTCCTCCTGACCGGGGCCTTCCCGTCGGCCCCCGGGTATCAGCCCGACATGGACGTGTACCTAAGGGCGACCTGGTGGGTGATGTTCCCCATCTCGACGTTCCTCATCTTCCGGCGGCATGCCTGGCTGCCGATCCTCGCCCTCGCCGTCGGCGGGTGGGAGGACATCCTGTTCTACTGGATCCAGGGCCACCCCGTGCCGGCCAGCCTCGCTTACCTCCCTCAGACGCCGACGGCGGAACTCCTCTATCTTCGGGCGGTCCTTTTCTTGATCGCCGCCGGGGCGGGAGCGTTCGTCGCCCGCCTCCCCGCGACGCGCATCCGGTTCGTGCCTCTCGAAATCATCATGCTCCTGGCGGCCCTCTTCGTGAGCTTCTGGATCTTCGTCGTCTCCATCCCCGCCTACGCGGGCACGAAGGCCTTCGTCCTCCGCCTGGCCCGACGCGAGCACGGCGGGGGACCGCGGTCGGGCTCGGGCGAAGGACCCGGTATTAGGTAATATTTATATAGAACTGCAAACACATTATTGGACGCTATGTCATCTCCAACGGAGGGAACGGACATGATGCGCAAGAACAAGAAGACTAATCTGGCCTCGAGATCGGGAGAGACCGCGGAGGAGAGGGCGCTGTCGCCTCGCGGCTCGTCGGACTGGTTCGCGGAAATGGACCGCTGGTTCGACGACCTCCGGAACGAGTTCGAGCAGAAGTTCTGGGGCCCCATCGCGCCCTTCGGACGCGAGGGCGTCCTGGCGGCACGCCAGCCGCTCGTGGACCTGGCCGACAACGGCCGCGAGTTCATCCTGACGGCCGAGCTGCCTGGTGTGAAGAAAGAGGACCTGGACCTCCAGGTCACGCCCGAGGGGATCGAGATCGGCGCGGAGAGCCGACAGGAGAGGGAGGACCGCGGCAAGGACTACGCGTACCGCGAACGCTCCTACTCATCCTTCCGCCGCGCCCTGCCGTTCCCCGAGGAGGTCCTCCCCGACCAGGTCGAGGCGAAGCTGACGGACGGCGTGCTCGAGGTCCTCCTCCCGAAGAAGGAGCCGACCCCGAAGCGCGAGCCCGTGAAGGTCCGGGTCGAGTGACCCGGGCCCCCACCCTGTTTCCCGACAACAGGCCGGTGAACGCATAGCCAGATTTATCTGGAGTCCCGGAGATGAGCCGCCCGGGGGGCGGCTCCCTCCCGTTTCCTGAGGTCATCCAATGATGCGCGGTCATGAGAAATTCCTCCGGGTGTCCGAGGCGAAGCCCGCCGACGCGGGCAAGGGCATCGTCCGCGTGGACCCGGAGGTCCTGAAGTTCCTGGAGCTCCGCGAGGACGACGTCGTGCTCGTGGAGGGCGGCAAGACGACCGCGGCGATCCTCCGCGGCGGGTATCCCGAGGACGCGAACCGCGGCGTGATCCGCATGGACGGCATGCAGCGGCACAACGCGGACGTCGGGATCGACGAGAAGGTCGGCCTGCGGAAGGCCCTCGCCCGACCCGCGGAGCGGTTGAGCCTCGCTCCGACGGAGCCCGTGAGGATCATGGGCGGCGAGCAGTTCATGGGGCAGGTCCTCCAGGGTCGGCCCCTCACCCGCGGCGACCTGGTGACCGTGAGCATCATGGGCCGCAAGTTCGACTTCGTGGTCATGTCCTTCTCCCCGGGCGCGGACGCCGTGATCGTGGGGCCGCAGACGGAAATCAAGGTCGCGGAGACCCCGGCGAAGGAGGAGGAGGCGAAGGTTCCCCGCGTCACGTACGAGGATATCGGCGGCCTCGGGGGCGAGGTCCGCAAGGTGCGGGAGATGATCGAGCTCCCCCTGCGCCACCCCGAGCTCTTCGAGCGCCTCGGCGTCGAGGCACCCAAGGGCGTGCTCCTCCACGGTCCCCCGGGGACGGGCAAGACGCTCCTGGCGAAGGCCGTGGCCTCGGAGACGAACGCGAACTTCCACTCGATCTCCGGGCCGGAGATCATGTCCAAGTTCTACGGGCAGAGCGAGGAGAACCTCCGCGGGATCTTCAAGGAGGCGGAGGAGAACGCGCCCAGCATCATCTTCATCGACGAGCTCGACTCCATCGCGCCGAACCGCGAGGAGGTCTCGGGCGAGGTCGAGCGGCGCGTCGTCGCGCAGCTCCTCTCCCTGATGGACGGGCTGCAGGGCCGCGGCAAGGTCGTCGTGATCGGAGCGACGAACCGCCCGAATGCGCTCGACCCCGCGCTGCGCCGCCCGGGACGCTTCGACCGGGAGATCGAGATCGGCGTCCCGGACCGCGACGGTCGGCTCGAGATCCTCCAGATCCACACGCGCGGCATGCCCCTCGCGAAGGACGTGGACCTGAAGGAACTCGCGGGCATCACCCATGGCTACGTCGGCGCGGACCTCGCCGCCCTGACCAAGGAGGCCGCGATCCGCTCCCTGCGGCGCATCCTGCCGGACATCGACCTCCAGACGGACATCATCCCGCCCGAGGTCCTCTCCAAGCTCATCGTCACGCGCGAGGACTTCCTCCAGGCGTACCGGGAGATGGAGCCCTCGACGCTGCGCGAGGTGCTCATCGAGAAGCCGAACGTCCGCTGGGACGACATCGGCGGCCTCGACGAGGCGAAGCAGGAGCTCAAGGAGAGCGTCGAGTGGCCGATCAAGATGAACAAACTCTTCGTCCACTTCGACGCGCGCCCGCCCCGCGGCGTCCTCCTGTATGGGCCGCCGGGGACGGGCAAGACGCTCCTGGCAAAGGCCGTGGCGACGGAATCCGAGGCGAACTTCATCTCCGTGCGCGGCCCCGAGTTCCTGAGCAAGTGGGTCGGCGAGTCCGAGCGCATGGTGCGCGAGACCTTCCGCAAGGCGAAGACCGCGGCCCCGTGCGTGATCTTCTTCGACGAGGTCGACGCGATCACGCCGGTCCGAGGCATGTCGGCGGACGCCCAGGTCACGGAGCGCGTGATCTCCCAGATCCTGACGGAGATGGACGGGCTCGAGGAGCTGCACAACGTGACGGTCATCGCGGCGACGAACCGCGCGGACCTCGTGGATCCGGCGCTCCTGCGGCCGGGGCGGTTCGACCGCCACATCTACATCCCGCCGCCCGACCTCGCGACGCGCAGGGCCATCCTCGAGATCCACACGAGGAAGAAACCCCTCGCGGCGGACGTGAACCTGGACGACCTGGCGAAGCGCACGGACAAGTACACGGGCGCGGAGCTCGCTGCGGTCTGCAACGAGGCCTCCATGCTCGCGATGCGCGCGTACGCCACGAAGGCGAAGACCCTGGACGAGGGTGCGCTCGGCAAGGTGAAGATCACGAAGGCGGACTTCGAGGCGGCCCTCAAGAAAGTCCAGCCCGCGACGAAGGACGCGGGCGGCTACGCGGCCCTCTCCTCCAAGTTCCGGCAGGACCTCGAGGTCAGCTAGGCGCAGGCAGGGGAAGGGTTAAACCGGGGGACCGGCCATCGCCGCTCCCGTGGCCGCCTCGGCGCCGGGCAAGCTCATCCTCTTCGGGGAGCACGCCGTCGTCTTCGGCGAGCCGGCCCTGAGCACGGCGGTCGACCTGCGGACGGAGGTCTACGCCCGGCCGCACACGGAGTGGCTGGCGGATGGCGCCTCCCTGGAAGACTCAAAATACCGCTACGTCAAGGCGGCGGCCGCACGCGCCTGGAAAGGGGGCCCGCTCTGGTTCGAGGTACGGTCCATGATCCCCACGGGCGCGGGCCTCGGTTCCTCCGCCGCGGTCACGGTGGCCACGCTGGCCGCCGTCGCTGGGCTGCGCGGCGCTCCCCTCGACCCGCCCTCGATCGCGCGCACGGCCTTCGATGTCGAGCATGACGTGCAGGGCCGCGCCAGCCCGATCGACACGAGCACCGCGGCCGCCGGAGGCGCCCTCCTCGTGCGGCCGACGGAGGGCGCGGACCTCCTCTGGACGATCCGGCGCGACACGCGGCAGTGGTGCCTCCACCGCTGCGTGCTCCCTCGGCTCACCCTGGTCGTTGGGAACACGGGGATTAGCGCTGCGACGGGGCCCCTCGTGGCGGGCGTGAAGGCCCGCGTGGACGCGTCGCCCGAGGACGCGGAGCGCGTGAAGGAGATCGGGCAGATCACGCTGGACGGCCTCGCGGCCCTCCGGAAGAACGACCTGGGGGCCGCCGGCCGGCTCATGGACCGGGACCACGCGCTGCTCAACGCCCTGGGCGTCGGGCACCCCATGCTCGAGCGGCTCGTGACCGCGGCACGGCGCCACAGCTACGGCGCGAAGCTCACCGGGGCCGGGGGCGGCGGGAGCATGTTCGCCCTGACCGACGAGCCGGAGAAGGTCGCGGCGGACCTGCGTGCCGCGGGCGCCAAGGCCTTCCTCCTGGCGACGGAGCCGGAGGGCGTCCGGAGGCTCCCATGAGGCCGGCCCAGCCGCACAAGATCCGCGCGGTCCGCGGCGAAGCCGTCGCCGTGGCGCGCTCCCTCCTGCTGGTCCACGCGAGCGAGCTCCTGACCCTGCGCGGCCCGAAGGGGCCGCGGGCCCGGGAGGCGGCCTCGGACCTCGGCATCCTCGAGGACGGCGCCGTCTACGCGGAGGGCGAGCGGATCGTGGACGTGGGGACCAGCGCGGAGATCCTGACGCGGCATCCGCGGGCCGCCACGACCCTCGACGCGTCGGGCAAGGTCGTCCTCCCCGGGTTCGTCGACGCGCACACCCACGCGATCTTCGCGGGATCGAGGGCGCAGGAGGTGGAGTGGAAGGCCCAGGGCCTCACGTACGCGGAGATCGCGGCGAGGGGCGGCGGCATCCTCCACACGGTGCGGGCGACGCGCGAGGCCTCCGAGGCGGACCTCGCGCGCCTCGGCCTGGAGCGGCTGCTCGCGTTCGTCTCCCTCGGCACGACGACGGTCGAGGTGAAGAGCGGCTACGGACTGCAGACGCAGGACGAGCTCAAGATGCTCCGGGCCGCCGCGGACGCCGCGCGCACCGCCGGCGTGGACGTCGTCCCGACGTTCCTCGGGGCCCATGCCGTGCCGCCGGAGTTCGAGGGCCGGTCGGACGCCTACCTGGACCTCCTGATCTCGGAGACGCTGCCCGCCGTGGCCCTGGCCCGGTCCGCGGCGTACTGCGACGTGTTCGTGGAGGAGGGCTACTTCTCCGCGGCGCAGGGACGGCGTCTGCTGCAGAAGGCGGCCTCCCTCGGCCTGCCCGGGAAGGTCCACGCGGACGAACTCTCCGACACCGGGGGCGCGGCCCTGGCCGCGGAGGTGCGCGCCGTTTCCGCGGACCACCTCCTCCACGCCTCGGACGCCGGGATCGAGGCGATGGCCCGGGCCGGCGTGATCGCGACGCTGCTCCCCGCGACGTCCCTCGCGTCGCGCATGCCGTTCGCGGACGGGCGACGCCTCCTCGCCGCGGGCGTGCCCGTCGCCCTGGGCACGGACTTCAACCCGAACGCCTGGTGCGAGTCCATGCAGCTCGTGATCGCCCTCGCGTGCCACCACAACGGGCTCCTTCCGGCGCAGGCCATCATGGCGGCGACTGTGAACGCCGCCTACGCGGTCGGCCGAGGCGAGGACGTCGGCACAATCGAACGGGGGAAGCTCGCCGACCTCCTCGTCCTGGACGCGCCGTCGTACCATCACCTCGGCTACCGGATAGGGGGCGACCTCGTCGAGGCCGTCGTGAAGCGCGGCCGGGTGCGGAAGGGGCGCGCGTTGACAAAGTGATTTTCAAGGCGGAGCGCGTGCGGAGGCCGAAGGGATGGACGGTACGAACCCTTCCTCGCCGTGGGCATCATGGCCCTCGTGTACGCGCTCATCGTGAGCGAGCGCGTCCACCGGACGACGGCGGTCCTCCTCGGGACGGTCCTCGTCCTCGGCTCCGGGGGCATGGACATGCCCGCGCTCGTGACGAAGATCGACTGGCACGCCCTGACCTTCCTCGGCGGCCTCTTCGTCGTCGGCGGCGCCCTAGAGAAGTGGGGCGTCCTGCAGGGTGCCGCGAACGCCCTCGGCGGACTGGCCGGGGGGAACGTCGCCGTCCTCGTCCTGCTCCTCCGGGGGTCCTCGGCGTTCCTGTCGATGATCCTCGACAGCGTCCCGCTGGCCGCCGCCATGGTCCCCATCGTGCGCGGGCTCGCCGCCCAGGCGGGCGTGCCCGTCGCGGCGCTCGCGTGGCCGTTGGCGCTCGGCACCGACGTCGGGGGGAGCGCGACCCCCATCGGCTCCTCACCCAACGTGGTGGGCCTCGCCGTGGCGGAGAAGGCGGGCGTCCATGTGTCGTGGAGGGAGTACTTGGCCACGGCCCTCCCCGCGACCCTCCTCGCACTGGGCGTGAGCAGCGCCCTCTTGCTGCTGCGATTCCGCTAGCGACGCGAGAAGGCCCAGGACTCGGGGTGAGGCGCCCCCGCGCCGGGGAGGCTCACGAGACCGTCGCGTTCTCGAGCTTCGATCCCGCGCGGACGGTCATGTCGTCCCCGATGATGCTCCCCGAGATGTGGGCGCCCTCCCCGATGGTGCAGTTCTGGGAGACCACGCTGTCCAGGATCGCGGCCCCCCGGCCGACGACGCTCCCCTCGAGGACGATGCTGTTGCGGACGACGGCCCGGTCCTCGAGCCGGGCGCTCTCGTAGAGGCAGGCGTTGTCCGCGACGCTGTCCCGCCGCAGGGTCGTGCTCGGACCGACATAGCACGGGCCCTTCACCGTGACGCCCTCCTCGAGGATCGCGCTGCGGTCCAGGATGACGGGGCCCTCGCTCGCGACGCCGGCACGCCGCAACGGCCGGCCCTCGCGGCGCACGACCTCCATGGACGCCTTCCACAGGTCGTGGGGCCGCCCGATATCGACCCACAGGCCCTCGAGCCGCTGCCCGTAGAGGGCGAGTCCCTTGGACAGGAGCTTGGGAAACAGGTCCTTGGCGAAGTCGAACTTCTCGGCCGCGGGGATGAAGTCGAGGATGTCCGGCTCGCAGACGTAGATGCCCGCGTTGACGAGCTTGGAGAACGCCTCCTCCGGGGCGGGCTTCTCCTTGAACTTCTGGATGCGGCCCTTCGCGTCCAGGCCGACGATCCCGTACTGGGTCGGGTCCTCGACGTCGGTGAGGGCGATCGTCACGACGCCGCCCTTGCGCTTGTGGACGTCGTAGAGGGCGCGCAGGTCCACGTCCGCGAGGACGTCACCCGAAGCGACGACGAACGTGTCGTCGATGAAGTTGGCCACGCGCCGCACCGCGCCGGCCGTCCCGGCGGGCTTGGCCTCGAAGCTGTACAGGATGGAGGCGTTGTAGTCGGCGCCGTCCCCGATGCTCTTGATCAGCGTGTCGCTCAGGTACGCGGTCGTCGTGATGATCTCCTGGAAGCCCGAGGCCACCAGGGAGCGGATCACGTACTCGATGCACGGCCGCCCGGCCACGGGCATGAGCGGCTTGGGCCTTTTGTAGGTCAGGGGCTTGAGGCGCGTACCCTCCCCTCCCGCGAGAACCACGGCCTTCATCGTCAGATCTCCACGCGACCCTTTTGGAGCAGGGCCTTCACGGCCGCGTCCGCGGCCTCCTCGAGCTTCTTCTCGTCATAGAGGGCGCGGCGCACGGACCGGTTCTGGTCCCGCAGCGCGTCCCGGGACTCCCGCGCCTCCGCGCGCTTCGTGCCCCGGATGGACAGGACCTTCTCCCGCATCTCCACGACCTTCGCGTGGACCTCGTCCGCCTTCGCCCGCGCGTCCAGGTACGCCTCGTGCTTCGCGTTGCCCTCGGCGATGAGGGCGGAGATTTCCTGGACGAGCTCGACCGTCTCCTGGTGCACGGCCCGCGCCTGGGCGCTCAGGTCCGTCGCGAGCTTGTGCTCGGCGTCCGCCTGGGCGAACAGCTCCGTGATCGTGCCATCGAGGTCGCGGACCTCCTTCGTGATCTTGTCCTGCTCCCCCTTGAGGGCCTCGAGCTCCTTGAGGCGCTTCATGTGCTCCTTGATCTCGTCGATGAGCTCGTTCTCCTCGGCGAGCGTGAGGGACGCGGTCTGCTGCTTGAGCTCCATGGCCTGCGTCTGCCGCTTCAGGCTCCGCAGCTCCTCCGAGGCCGACAGGCCGGACTGGGAGCGGAGCTTGCGCTTGAGCTCGATGAGGGCCTTCGCCTTCCCCTGGTACTCGTCGCGCTTGGCGCGGTGCGCGCGCGCGTCCGCGGCGAGCGCGCCGCGGCGGTCCTTGATCTCCCGAAGCTTCGCGGACAGCTCGCGCTTCTTGTCGTGGACCATGTCCCGCTCCTGCCGCGCGAGGGTCGCCTCCCGGTTCAGGGCGTCGCGCTTCTCGAAGAGGGACTCGAGCTTGATCTCGGCCTGCTCCAGCTCAGAAAGGGTCTTCTTCCGCACCATGGGGCACGCCCGGGAAGTGAGAGGACGCTATTTGGGGTTGGGCCATTAAGCTTTCGCCCCTACGATGGCCCTTGCGACGGCTTCGATCTCCTCCGGACGCAGCTCCTCGACCCTCCGGCCGCGGAACGGGAGGCCCCCCAGGCGGGCCTCGAGGACCTCCGGGCTCTCCGCGAACGAGGGCCCGGCGAGGCGCAGGCCGTTCTCCACGGTCTTCCGGCGGTGCTCGAAGAGGGCCGCGACGACGGCGTCGAAGGCATCCGGGTCGGCGATGGGGAACGGGCTCGGTCGCGGCTCCAGGCGGACGAGGGCGGAGTCCACCCGGGGCTGGGGGTGGAAGGCGTTCCGCGGCACGCGCTCCAGGATCGTGCACGCCGCCCGCACGTAGACGCCGACGCTGAGACGCGAGTAGTCGGGGGTCCCCGGCGCCGCGACCATGCGCTGCGCGAACTCCCACTGGTACATGAGGACCGCGCGGTCGAAGGGCGTCCGGAGGAGGCGGAAGGTCAGGGGCGAGGAGATCTGGTACGGGAGGTTGGACACCATGGCGTCGAACGCCGGCCACTCCACCTTCAGGGCGTCCCCGTGCACGATCTCCGCCTCCGGGACCTCGGCGCGGAGGTACTCCGCCAGGCGGCGGTCCGACTCGATCGCGATCACGCGCCTGGCGCGCTCGACGAGGCGCCGGGTGAGGACGCCCAGGCCGGGGCCGACCTCGAGGACGACGTCGGACGCGTCCAGGCCGGCGTGGCGCAGGGCGCGCTCCGCGACGCGCGCGTCCGTGAGGAAGTGCTGGCCGCGCGAGCGGGTCGGGCGGATGCCGAGCCGCCGGAGCGTGGCGCTCGGGCGCTCCTCGATCACGCCCGCGGAACGGTCCCCTCGCGATTTAGCCTTGTCCCCCGCCCATCCCCTTTTTCTACCGCAAGGTCCCATCCCGGGCCGTGGGCCTTCCCGGGAGTGCCCTCCCGTACCAGGCCACGGACGGGAGCCTCCAGTGCCTCGCCGTCGGCGTGATCGTCGGCCTCCTCGTCCTCGTGCTCCTGATCCTGATGGCCTACCAGCGCTACCTGGCGAAGAAGCGCCCGGTCCAGCACCTGTGCCGCTACTGCGGGCGCCTGGTGACGGCGGTCAGCGACTGCCACCACGCGCCCGTGAAGGAGGAATTCCTCCACGGCGTGTGCCAGGCGTGCAAGAAGGACTGCAAGCTCGTCTGCCCGACGTGCCACCGGCCCGTCTAGGCCGCGCCGCGCAGGAGTAGTTTCACCGACCCCCACCCGGGAGGGCTATGACCTTCCGCGGCATACCTCTACTTAGAGGTACGAGCGTGGAGATCGGCTGCGGGGCTCGCATCCGCGACTTCGATGGGCGGCGGTACTGGTACTTCTGGCATTACGAAGTCGAGGGCGGCCGATCGCGCCGGCGGGAGGACCACATCGGACGCGTGGACTCGGGACGGGCCCGGGAGGAGCTCCTGCGCCGAATCGCGGCCTACCACGCGCGGGCCTAGCGGGAGTTCGCTCGGCGCAGGGACCGCGCCCAGCGGGCCGTCGCGTTGGCGCGTCATACCTCTACTCAGAGGTACGAGCGGAGCCGGCGGATCTTCTCGAGACCGGGAGGCGCCGTCCTGGGAGTTGGGACTCGATGCCGGACGGCTGGGGCCCCCGGGACCTCCCTTTCCTCGTCACGGCGAGCCGCCGACGGCGAGAGCCGACGCGGCCCTGGCCCGGCGGTACAGGGTGAGCCCCAGGGCCAGGACCGCGATCCCGGCGACCGCAAGGGCGACCGGGAAGGCCAGAGCGTACCCGGGGACGAGGCCGACCGGGACGCAACCTCCGGGGACCAGGTCCTGCGCGGTGGCGGTGCAGAGCGCGGTCGAGAGGAGCGCGAAGGATCCCAGCGCGGCGGCGACGACGCCCGCCGTGATGAGCGCCCCGGCCACGGCTGCGGTCCGTGCGCGATCGGTCATGGCATCCCCTTCATCTCCTGCGGGCGGCAAAGCCTTTCCAGGTCGCCGTCGCACCCGCGCCGGCGGGCGGATGGGTCGACGGGCGGGAACGCTCCCCCGAACCTTTATCTCCCCACGCCGCGTGGTCCACGGCCGTGCCCTCCTCCGAGCGGCCCTGCGGCTCCTTGATCCAGGGCACGCTCCCCGTGGGCTGCGCGCAGTGCACGGAGGGCGCGAAGATGGTGCTCTTCGTGACCGGCCTGTGCTCCTTCCACTGCTTCTACTGCCCCGTCTCGGACGAGAAGATGTACCACGACGTCGTCTTCGCGGACGAGAAGCGCGTCACGTCGGACGCGGACGTGCTCGAGGAGGCCCACGCGATCCGCGCGAAGGGCGCGGGCATCACGGGCGGCGACCCCCTCGAGGCCGTGGACCGGACGTGCCACTACATCCGCCTCCTGAAGGGGGAGTTCGGCCCGTCGTTCCACACGCACCTCTACACGATGTCCACGGATCCGGGGAAGATCCGCGCCCTCGCGGCCGCGGGCCTGGACGAGATCCGCTTCCACGTGCCGCCGGGCCTCTGGTCCCACCCGCAGGCCCTGGGGTTCCCGACCGCCGTGCGCCTCGCGAAGGACCTCGGCATGACCGTGGGCCTCGAGGTCCCCCTGATCCCGGAGCGCGAGGCGGGCCTCGTCGCGCTCATCGAATGGGCCGAGACCGAGGGCCTCGCCTTCGTCAACCTGGACGAGATGGAGTACAGCGACGCGAACTTCGCACGCATGAAGCTCCGCGGCTACCAGGTCAAGCACGACCTCTCCTACGGCGTCCAGGGCGCGGACCAGGTCGCCCAGATCGGA